>JACROP010000121.1 GCA_016214385.1 Nitrospirota bacterium | reverse complement strand
AATTGAACGGTTAACGGATCTTTTTCTTAGAATGAATACAACTCACCAAGCAGAAATTGCATCGACAGTTCATTTTGCTGCAGAATCTATTAAGAAAGAGGCAAAGGACAAGCCATCAGAGTCCGATGTATTAAAGGCTGTTATGGAGTGGAAGCAGAAAAGACGTCCTTCTTTTGACGAGTCCGAAGTAGCTCGAGCTATCAGAAATCGAAGTCCTTTTACCTTTAAGTACCAGGGGTATTTTATCACATAACGGTTTGGACTTGTGAAAAGGCCCGGGAAGGAGAAGGGAAAGCGAAAAGGGGCTACTTCCGCAACCCCTTGATTCTCACTGGCGTCCCCAATGGGATTCGAACCCATGTTACCGCCTTGAAAGGGCGATGTCCTAGGCCGGGCTAGACGATGGGGACATGGTGAGCCGCGTTGGATTCGAACCAACGACCCACGCCTTAAAAGGGCGTTGCTCTACCAACTGAGCTAGCGGCCCGCTTAACGACAGTTATTAGTGATTAGTAAAACAGAAATGGATCTTCTAAGTCAATCCAATCACTTCCCGGAGCGGGCCGAAGCAACTCGAAGTTTACCCCGCCGTTGGCGGGGCGAAAGTCGCTTCGACTTATAATCTTTAAATGGGTTCCTTAAGACAATGGTCTCGTTTCTCTTCTGCCCTGTAGAGACAATATCTATTTTTGTAGCGAGCAGTTTTTCCAGGTAGCTTATATAGGCCCTTGCCTGTTTGGGAAGGTCGTTGAGTTTCTTTACTCCAACGGTATTCGTCTTCCAGCCTTCGAGCTCTTCATAGACCGGCTCACATTCTTCTATAATCCCGCTCTCCTGCGGCATGGTGTCAAGATAATCGCCTTTATATTTGTACGCAACGCAGGCCTTTATCTTTTCAACCTCATCGAGGACGTCGAGTTTTGTAAGGGCAATACCTGTAAGCGCATTTATTCTTATAGAGTGCTTGACGCTTACTGCATCAAACCATCCACATCTCCTCGGCCTTCCTGTCGTGGCCCCGTATTCCCCTCCCTTTTCGCGAAGGGCCTCGCCGAGTTTATCTTTTAATTCCGTAGGGAACGGGCCACTGCCAACCCTTGTTGTATATGCCTTCATTACGCCCATAACCCCATCTATCTTTGTTGGCCCTATCCCGAGGCCTGTGCAGGCCCCGCCTGCTGTGGCATTTGATGAGGTCACATAAGGATATGTCCCGTGGTCAACATCAAGCAAGGTTCCCTGCGCACCCTCCAGAAGGATATTTTTCCCTTCATCTATAAATTTATTTATGAGTGTAGCGGTGTCTGCAATAAAAGGAGCAAACTTTTCTGCGTAGTTCATGTAGTCGGTGTATATTACATCGGCATTGAATTTATCAGCCTTATAAAGATTTTCAAGCAGATAATTTATATTTACGAGGTTGGCCTTTACCTTTTCCCTGAATATCGTGCTGTCAAGTAAATCAACAACCCTTATCCCTATCCGCGCCATTTTATCCACATAGGAGGGGCCGATGCCCCTTCCGGTGGTTCCTATTTTTTTAGTCCCCTTCGACTGTTCGCTTCCCGCATCAATAGCTATATGGTATGGCATGATGAGGTGGGCGTTCTTACTTATGTACAGATTCTTCCCTACATAGATGCCTCTATTCCTGAGTGCCTCGATTTCATCTATAAGGGCAGCAGGGTCAATAACAACTCCGTTGCCTATGATGCATATTTTATCCTTATGGAGTATTCCAGAGGGGACGAGGTGGAGGATAAACTTTTCATTGTTTATTACCACTGTGTGTCCTGCATTGTGGCCGCCCTGATACCTTGCCACAACATGGGCCTCTTCAGTAAGCAGGTCAACTATTTTCCCTTTTCCCTCATCGCCCCACTGGGCACCAACAACAATGATATTAGCCATTAATCACTCCTCCACATTAATGTCAAATTCCAAAATCCAAATGACAAATCAATGTTTATAAATCTAAAGCCAATGCACCAATAACCACATTTGGAATTTTTACAATTTTGACATTTGAGCTTTGACATTTGAAATTTTATCCCGGCAGATGTATCTGTTTTACCGAAAGGACATTGGGCAGTTTTCTTATTTCTGTTAGGATATTCTTAGATGCCGGGCTGTCTATGCTTATAACAGATATGGCCTTTCCTCCTGGTTTTTCTCTTCCAAACTGCATCCTGGCAATATTTATATTATTTTTTCCTAAGAGTGTCCCGATGTTACCTATTACGCCCGGCCTGTCGTTATTAAGAAGCACCAGCATTTCTCCCTCCGGCACTACCTCTACTGCAAAATCTTCTACCCTTACTATCCTCGGGTCTTTTTTACCGTGTAAGACCCCTGCCACTGCGCTTTCCCTGGGGCCGGCTTTTATCTTCAGGACAACCATGCTGTGATAATCGCCTGCATCTTTTGTTGTAAGCTCCCTGACCACAATGCCTCTCTCCTTTGCTATGAGAGGCGCATTTACGAAATTAACTGTCTCCTCGAGGATTGGCGTTAGAAGTCCCTTGAGGGCCGCAACTGTAATCGGTGCAAGCAGCAGCTCTGCGACCTCCCCTTTGTATTCCACTGTGACTTCCTCTATGCCTCCTTCAAAGTTCTGCGCAAGAAAACTTCCGAGCCTCTCAGCTAAGTTTATAAAAGGCTGAAGCCTTGGAAGCACATCAGCAGGCACAGAGGGAAAGTTTATAGCATTTCTTATAGTGCCAAAAATAAGATAATCAACTATCTGTTCTGCTACTGCAATTGCCACATTTTCCTGGGCCTCGGCAGTCGCAGCACCGAGGTGGGGGGTGCAGATTAAATTATCAAGGCCGAGAAGGGAGCTGTCCCCGGGTGGCTCCTTTTCAAAAACATCCAGAGCAGCCGCAGCAACCCTGCCTGATTTAAGGGCATCGCAGAGGGCTTTCTCGTCTACAATTCCGCCCCTTGCACAGTTTATCAGCATAACACCATCCTTCATCCTGCTTATCCTCTCTGCATTTATAAGCCCTCTTGTCTCCTCTGTCAAAGGCGTATGAATTGTAATAAAGTCCGATTCCTTTATTAATTCTTCAAGCTCAACAAGCTTGACCCCCAGAGTTCGCGCCTTCTCCTCGCTCAGGAACGGGTCATAGGCAAGGACGTTCATCTCCATCGCCTGTGCCCTTTTGGCTACGTGCGTGCCAATATTGCCAAGCCCTATAATACCGAGGTTTTTGTTAAAGAGTTCAACGCCTATAAATTTTTTCTTTTCCCATCTCCCAGCCTTCATCGAACTCGTTGCCTGCGGAATCTGCCTTGCCATGGAGAGCATGAGGGCTATTGTGTGCTCCGCAGTTGTAATTGTATTTCCACCAGGAGTATTCATAACAACGATGCCTTTTTTTGTGGCAGCAACTTTATCTACATTATCAAGGCCGGAGCCAGCCCTACCAATGACTCTCAGTTTTTCTGCAGAATCGAGGATATCAGCAGTAACCCTTGTGGCGCTCCTTATAATCAGGGCATCGTATTTACCAATTTCTGCCTTTAGCTTTTCCGGGCTGAGCCCTGTTTTAACATCAACTTCAAGGCCAGCCTTTTTTAATATCTCAACCCCCTTGGGGGATATGCTGTCGCTGACAAGAACCTTCATTTATCCTCCAGATATGTATCTATATTATCCCAAATAATGCATTTCGAAAACCACCGAGGCACAGAAAATTGCAAAATTAACATTTAGCAGCCTGTTGAAAAACTCAAAAATACCGATAAGTGTCATTCCCGCATGTTTTTAGCGGGAATCCAGTCTTTATAAAATCAATAACTTCTGGATTCCTGCTTTCGCAGGAATGACAAGTTATAGCATGTATAAAATACTTTATCAACAGGCTGTTAGCATTTCAAATATCAAATTTGCAATGATAATTTTACAATGGTTTTCTCCGTGTCTCTGTGGTTAAAACATTTTTTGAGATTATTACTTTTGCAGTAGCAGCTCTTCTGCCACTGCAACGCCAGAGCCGAGTTTTACGGGATATCCCATGCCTTTGAGCACCATCTCCACCCCTGCCACCGCAGTTATAACATCAAAGGTGTCAGCATAACCCAGGTGGGCTATTCTAAATATTTTCCCTTTTGCCTGCCCCTGGCCACCGGCTGCAGTTATGCCGTATTTGTCTCTCAGGTTTTTATATATCTCCTGGCCATCGAAGCCTTCCGGAGCAAGCACTGCTGTTACCGAATTTGACGGGGATTCCTTTGCAAAAAGGTTAAGGCCTATTGCCTTCATTGCCTCCCTTGTTGCATGGGCAAGCTTTGCATGCCTTTGAAAGACATTTATAATGCCCTCTTTCTGAAGCATTTCCAGGCTTCTGTTCAGCCCTATTATAAGGGTCACTGCCGAGGTAAAGTTAGTCTGGTTTTTGGCAAGGGCCTCTCTCTCCTTTTTAAAATTAAAATAAAATTTTGGCGCCTTTGCCCTGTCAGCCATCTTCCATGCCTTTTCACTTATACTCACAAAGGCAAGTCCTGGTGGAAGCATTACACCTTTCTGAGAACCGCCAACCATTACATCTACTGCCCATTCATCAGTTCTGAGGTCATGGGCCACTAATGCTGATATCGCATCCACTATAAATAAGGTGTTTCCGTATTTCTTTACTATATCGCCTAATGCCTCAATGTCATGGTAAACCCCGGTGGATGTCTCTGATGCCTGGACAAACACACCTTTTATGGTCGGGTCTTTTTCCAGTGCCTCTTTGACCAGTGATGGTTTTACTGCATACCCCCATTCTACTTCTATCTCCTGCACCTGCAGTCCATAGGCCTGACAGATTTTTGTCCAGCGTTCACCAAATTTCCCGCCATTTATTACAATGGCCTTGTCTCCAGGGCTGAAAAAGTTATTCACAGAACCAACCATCCCCCCCGTGCCTGTAGAACAGAGGATTAAAACCTCATTCCTTGTCTGATATAGCCATTGAAGTCCTCTCTTTGCTGCATCGAGGACAGGTATAAAATCTGTGGATCGATGGTGAATTATAGGCATAGACATTTCCATTAATACTTCTGGTGGAATTGGCGTAGGACCAGGCGCTAACAAATAACGTTTAAGCATTTCTACAACCTCCGTGGTTTTTGAGAACTCAAAAACTTATCATAGCACCTGTTGTTTGTCAAGAGAACATACCTGACTTACAAACATCACTCACGCGCCTGAATTAAGTTTTTAGTTAGCTTTTATCAAAATATTAACAGTTTCACAACTCATAATCTTAATCTTTAAAAGATCTAAAACTTATAATAAATAGATTTAAAGAATAATGGAGTTCAATTAAAAATCTTATAATTATAATAAACGTCACTTATTATACATTTTTTTAATTGACAAAGCATATAGTTAGCTCTATATTTTAAAGTAGGACTTTATATATAAGGAGGCATAGATATGGCCCTTGCAAATATTTCAATAATTATTGGTGTAATAGCCTTAACTGTTGGAGTTCTATTATTAACTACACCCAATTTTCTTAAAAGATTAAATGAGTTATCGATTAAGGTAATTTCAAAGATAGATGAGCATGCATTCACTTACAGGATCGGCTTCGGTGTATCTCTGATTATAATCGCCATTTTTATGTTTTTTATGGCTTATTATTTTCAGAAAAGGCTTAAATGATCCTCATTCAAAAAACCTCCATAGGTGTCGACCTCGGTAGCAGCGCTGTAAAAGCCGTTAGAGTTAATGGAAAAACAATTACACTCGCTGCCTTTAAAAACCTGACAAAAGAAGACCGCCAGGATACAGGGGCACTCATAAAATCGCTAAAAGACTTTTTTATGAAAATAAAAATATATGGCGCGGATATTAAGACCTGTCTTCCAGGAGATAAAGCTTATATAAAGACTATCACTCTTCCTGTAATGCCGATGAATGAATTAAAAGAAGCAGTGCGGTGGGAATCAAAAAAATATCTACCATCTCCCGCAGAGGCACAGGGCAGAGGGCCTTCTGAGGATATCATATTTGATTTTATTGCAAAAAAAACAACAGAAGGCATAACAGTAACATTTGCCTCGACAGAAAAAACTACAGTTATGAACTGGATAAGACCGTTACAGGAAGCAGGAGTGAAAATAACCACAGTGGATGTAACTCCTCTTGCATTGGGAAGGGCCTTGATAAAGGATGCACAGGAGGGGAACGTAGTAATAGCCGACATTGGCGCCTTAAAAACAGAGATAGATATACTAAAAGACGGCATTTTGAGAATGACGCGGACAATTGAACTTGGAGGAAACTTTTTAATCTCATCCATGGAAAAGGCTGGTGTCACGAATGCAGAAGAAAGGCTACTGCAGGGAATGGAAAAAGAATTGAAAGGCCCTGTTGACAGGTTAGCAACAGAGATATACCGGTCAATGGACTATTACAAGGCAAACTTTAAAGAAAGCACATTTACAACCCTCATTCTCTCAGGCGGGATAGCCCTGGTGCCTGGGCTGAAGGATTACTTAGCTGGCCTTTTTGATTTTCCTGTTCTGGTGCGGAATCCTTTTAACGGCATAAAACTTAAAAATGAAGAAATAAGAGCGCTTGGCCCGAGATTTTCAGTCGCCCTCGGTCTGGCAATGAGGAAAAGATGAAAGAATATCTCAACCTTCTGCCAGCAGAAGCAGAGAAACGAAGACTACCGGCAAGGGCTGTTTATGCAGGAGCTGCCGTGGCGCTTTATATCGTATTCATGGCAGGCTTCGGAGTCTATAACCAGATTCAGACAAGAAAAATAGAAAAAAACTTAGAGGCACTCAGAAACCAGAAACAGATGCTGGGCATGGAATTAAACAGCCTGCAAGCTCAGTTCCCCGGAGAGGCCGTGCCCGGAGAGATTTTTATAGCAAAGGCAAAACTCCCCTGGGCCGAGTTTCTCAGAGAATTGAGCCTGATTGTACCGAAAGACGTGTGGCTTTCATCAATAGAGTCCACAGAAGAAAAAGCAACCGGGATGAAGGCAATGACTTTTAAAGGGGTTACAACAAACCATGCAGGGGTTGCAGATTTTATCTCTGCCCTTGAATCATCAAAATTTTTTTATGGACTCGAGATACTTTATTCACAGAAGGGCGACAGAGGCGTTAGTTTTGGCGTAAAGGCAAGGATGAGATGGAGCTGAAATCTGTATACAGCAGGCTTTCAAGTAGTGAAAGGAAAATATTATTAGTTGTTACTGCCTTCCTTGTGATAATCTTACCGTATCAGTTTTTCTATGCTATGCCGGCTAAAAAACTGGGAAAAATCAAACAGGAGGCAGACACGACGAGGGCTGAAATAGCAGCTATTAATGCGCAGGTAGCTGCGTTGCGGTCAGCGGTGGAGACAAGAAAGATAAAGCCAGTGCGTGATTTATCTGTGCCCCGGAGCGAAAAACTTTCGCTGCTTCTGCAAGAAATAGGTAAAGAGGCGCGGGTAGCGAGGGTGGACTTTGTCTCCCTTCAGCCTGAAGCAATTGTGGACAAAGGGGATTTTTTAGAGCTGACAATAAAAATGGAATTAAAAGTAAGGTACAGGGAGCTATACGAGTTTCTTGATAGACTGGAGGCAACACAGCAGGCTGTCAGGGTGCAGGAGCTAAGGTATGAGACAACCGATGCCCTGTATCCCTTTGGGGTTGCAGTGCTCAGCGCAGCAACCTATGTGAGGAAGCAATGAAAAAATTAAGGGTGTGGACTTTTCCCTTAATTTTGCATTTTGCATTTTTAATTTTGAGTTTTAATATGTGCTGGGCTGAGGGCCTCTCCGATATAAATATCCAGGCCCTTAATGAGAAGAAAACTCTCCACTGGGGAAGAGACCCCTTTGTCCGGGAGATCGACGGAAAAGGGCCAGAAAGGGAGGGGATAGCCCTTCCTGCAAGGGTCCGGCTTAATGGGATTATCTCCAACGGTCAGAAATCCGTGGCAATAATCAATGGAAATTTTTTGAGAAAAGGGGATATGATAGACGGGCTTTTACTTACTGATATCATGCGGGACAGGGTTATTTTTGACCGTAAGGGGGCGAAGACAGAGCTGACAATCGAGAAGTTTGTTTATGAAGGTAGCCCTAAAAAGGAGGAGAAAAAAGAGGAGAAACCTGATGAGAATTAAAAATTTAAAATTAATTTTGCCTCTTGCATTTTTTATTTTGAATTTCTCCTTAGCCAATGCTGCTGACAGGGGCCCTGTAGTTTCAATGGAGCTCAGGGATGTAGAGATAAGGGATGTCATGAGGGCACTGGGGCAGGAACACAATTTAAACATAATTGTCGATGACAAGGTCACAGGAAAGGTAACAGTAAGCCTCCAGAAGGTACCGCTCTGGGATGCAATTGATTCAATCTTGAGAAGCAAAGGCCTGACCTATATTAAAGAGGATAATATAATCAGGGTTGTGACTTTTACTGAGGTTGGCAGGGAAGAGGAAGGCCTTATTACAAGGACATTTGTTGTAAGTTTTGCCAACCCAAAAGAGTTAGAGGGAGTTATAAAAAAGGTCCTGAGTAAAAAAGGAGACCTCATCTCTGACCCGAGGACCAACACCCTTGTAGTTAAAGATATTCCAGCGAATATGCCCAGGGTTGAAGCCCTTATAAAGACCCTGGACACGCAACCTCCCCAGGTAATGATAGATGCAAAAATTGTGGAGGCAAACAAAGACTTCGGGCAGAGCCTTGGAATCCAATGGGGAGGCAGTTACAGCAAAAGCGGCGTAACCATAAAAGGTGATACCGGGACTGATTCCTTTGCAATAAATTTACCGGCCGCGCTGCCAGAAGTTACTGCATCGCCATTTGGGGCGATCAGGTTTGGCAATGTCGCCAGCAGCCTGACCCTCGCCCTCAAGATATCAGCAATTGAGCAGAGCGGTGAAGGGAAAATCCTTTCAAATCCAAGGATATTAACTGCCAACAACAAAAAGGCAACAATCTCTACAGGCACAAAAATCAGGATAGTAACAGCAGCAGCCGATACAATAATAGTAACAGGCGGCACAACAACCACTACAACAGAAGAAATAGAAGCCACACTGAAGCTGGAGGTAACACCCCAGATAACTCAAGACGGCTATATAATGCTCAACATAGTTACCAAGAAAGACGAGTTTGACTTTACAAGGACTATCCAGGGCTTTCCAGCTATCATTACCAGAGAGGCAAAAACAGACCTTATGATAAAAGATGGAGAGACAATCGTTATAGGAGGAATATTTACAAAGAGTGATGTTTCAACAGAGAGGGCAATCCCATGGATTTCAAAAATACCAATTCTGGGGTGGCTGTTTAAAAGCAAGACAGAAACAGAAGCCGTAAGAGAGCTCTTGATATTTGTGACACCTAAAATCAAAAGAGATATTTAAATGCTGAATGAGGCAGTTGTAAATATCTACAGGGTTAACCTCGGTGTAAAAAAGGGAGAGCGTGTCCTGGTTTTCACTGATGACTTCAGTTCAAGGCTTAAAGACATCGCAAGGCTTACCGCAGAACTCGGAAGACCCTTTACATCAAAAATATCGTATGTAGAACTTAAATCCACAGGCAGCCATGGTGTGGAACCCCCGGAGACCCTCTGGGCTAAGGCATTTGGAGGAAAAACCATAACGGCCCTCAAACAAAGGCAGTTATTAAAACCCATTCTCAGTAAAAAAGCTGACGATGGGCAGCTAAAAGAGGCAGAGCGGATTATTAAGCGGTATAAAAAAGAGGCAGTGGATGTAATAATAGCCCTTTCCCATTACTCGACAAGCCATACAAAATTCAGGGACTTTATTACCCGTCTCTGCGGTACCCGTTATGCAAGCATGCCCCTTTTCGATGCAACGATGTTTGAAGGCTCTATGAGGGTTGACTGGAAGGCCCTATCGCAGAGGACAAAGAAAATAGCGGCAAAAGTAAACAAGGGGGTTTTGATAAAAATTCGGACTCCAAACGGCACACATCTTATACTTTCTAAAAAAGGGAGGAAAGCCTTCAGCGATACAGGGATTCTTACAAAACCAGGCTCCTTTGGAAATTTACCAGCAGGAGAGGTATTTCTTGCGCCACTCGAAGGCACAGCCAATGGCACTCTTGTGCTTGAGTGGGCACCAACAAGGCCACTTGAAACCCCGATTACGCTCAAGGTTAAAGACGGGATGGTAGTTGAAATTGATGGAGAAGAAGAGTATGCGGATTTTCTTCGGGCCAAACTTTCTGAAAGGCCAGAAAATGCAAGTATAGCAGAACTCGGCATAGGGACCAATGAGAAGGCCACAAGGCCTAATAACATACTGGAATCAGAAAAAATACGGGGGACAGTCCATATAGCCCTTGGAGACAATAGCTCCTTTGGCGGTATGGTCAGGACACCCTTTCATCAGGATTTTGTCTTTTTTAAACCAACACTTACCCTTACACATAAAGATGGGGTATCGGAAAAATTAATAGAGAAAGGCAGGCTGGTATGATAAAAAACAGTTCAAATGCAGCGTCTATCAGGCTTATTGCTGTCGTAAATCTTTACACTTTGGGTATTGGTATTGTCTAACCACTTATTTTATAAGGTTTTATTTTTCGGTATACCTCTTGCTAAACTAATCGCTCAAGAGATTCCAAAGGGGCGATAAAGAAGTGGGTAAGAGATGCGTACTTTAATCATAATCAATTTCTTCTTGACAAAAGCCTGTTCGGAGGCTAAATTATGGGCTATGGGAAGGCTTTTTTATGCCTTTTTTATAGTATTATTTATATTTAATGCGAGCTCATATGCTGATACGGTGCAGATAAGCACGGCTGAAGAGACCGCCACATTACCGCCCCCAACCGCGCATGAAGGAGTAAAGCTGAGTTATAATACCCCGGAGAGGGACATAAGCTTAGCAATTGAAGGAGGATCCCCGTCTGGTTTAACATCAACAGCCCCTGCGGAAGTAGGGGCAAAGGCCGAGGATTCACAGAAAGTCGGAGACTCGACTCCCCGAGATGCAATAAAGGCACTTTATGAGGTTCATGGTTATGATAAGGCAGTGGAAAACAGCCTGCTTTATTTTTCAGAGAGGATAAGAGAGAAATTCAGCTTGTGGCTTGCCCGCTCTGAGAGATACCTGCCTGTAATGATGGAGATATTTGCAGAAAAAGGCCTTCCAGAGGACCTCGCCTTTCTTCCATTGATTGAAAGCGGCTTTAACCCTCGCGCATATTCCAGGGCAAAGGCGGTGGGTTACTGGCAATTCATAGCAGGAACTGCAAAGAGATATGGCCTGAAGATAGACTGGTGGGTGGACGAAAGGCGGGACCCGATAAAGTCAACTGTCGCCGCTGCCGAGTATCTGAAAGACCTTTATGACATATTTGGCTCATGGAACCTCGCCCTCGCAGCATACAATGCAGGAGAGGGGAAAATAATGAGGGCCCTTAGTAAAAGTAAAACCGATGACTTCTGGGCATTGAGAAAGACGAAACACATAAAAAGGGAGACAAAAAATTATATCCCCTACTACATTGCTGCAACTGCCATAGCGAAAGACCCTGAGAGTTTCGGCTTTCAGGATATTGACTATCACGAACCCCTGTTATACGATGAGGTTGTAATTGACTCGCCGATAGACATTTCTGTAATTGCAGAATGTGCTGAGACTACTGTTGAGGAGATTAAGGCATTAAACCCGGAGCTCAGGCGCTGGTGCACTCCCCTGAATGTCTCAAGCTACACTGTGAAAATTCCTCCAGGGAAAAAAGAGATATTTTTTGAAAAATTAGCTGCGATAGCAGCGGACGAATTATTGGCAAGGCGTGAGTATAAGATCAAAAATGGAGATACAGTCAAACAAATAGCAGGACGCTTTGGCATATCAACTACGGCTGTCCTTGAAATGAATTCTTTAAATGGAAAAAACCCCAAGCTCAAAACAGGGGATACACTCCTTATTCCTCCCAAAGAAGTTGTACATCTTGCAAAAGATGAGATGGGTTCGAAAAAAAGCAGAAAGGCTTTAAAGAGCAGGTCAAAAACGGGGGGTGTTGTGAAAACCTCTACAAAGAATGGCAAGCTCAATAGAAACCTTAGCTCGTAACACCTGCATAGACCTCTTCAGATGCCCCTGGGTTATTTGTCATCTGTTAAATGAAATTTCGGGCATGAAAAGGAGGGTAGAGCGATGAAAATTGAACAGCCCCCTTTAAAAGGTACGAGCCTGACACTAACTAAGAACCTCATAGTTCTGGAAAAAGGCAAGAATGAATTGCTGCTCGTAAACTCCATTGACCCCAGACCGTTATATATCAAGAGAGGCAGAGATTATATAAAGAGGTTTCTCGAATCCGTCAAAGAGCTTGGCGCTGCGGAAAAGATAAAAAAGGCATACCCTCAAGACACAGAACTGCTCAACATGCTGATAAGTCACCGGATTATTATTACTTCGGACGATCAGAGGAAAGGTCTTGATAAGACCGATACGGCCCGTGATAGGAAAGCAAGAGATGATAAGAATGGGATGTCTCTCTATCTGCTCCTTTCGCAGTCATGTAACCTTGGATGCATCTATTGCCTGAACGGGATAAAGACCTACAAAAAAGATAAAAACTTAATGATGAAAGAGGAGGTAGCGTATAGAAGCATAGAGAGGTGCCTGGACAGCATAAACCCCGGCGGGAAGCTCGAAATAGTATTTTTTGGAGGGGAACCGCTTTTGAACTGGCCGTTGGCAAAAAAGGTAATTACACACTGCGAAAAAAATCTAAAAGAGAGATATAAAGACAAGGAGATCCTGTATCATTTAACGAGCAATCTTACAATCTTACCGCCTGACCTGATAGAATGGGCAAAGAGATATAAAATAACCTTTCTTTGCGATATTGACGGCCCGGAAGATATCCACAATGAGTGCAGGCCGTATAAAAACGGAAGGGCATCGCACGCGCTCATCGTAAAAAATATCAAACGCCTTACCAAGTCGGGATTAAGGGTTGCTTTGCGTTCAACTATTACTGCAAAAAATCAGGACTGTATGTTAGAGATAGCAAAACATCACAAATCAATAGGGGGTATAGGAAGCGCCTTTGTTCCGGTAAACCCGGTTAATTCCGATGAAGATATCCTGCCGGAAACCGTTATCCCCTCAACCGATAAATTAATCAAAGGGTTGTCTAAGGTTTATAAGAGCAGGGTATGGGATACAAAGGATTTATTCCCATTCAATGTTTATGCATCACATGTGCATGCCGGAGGCAGGGCAGTGAGGGGATGCGGCGCCCCTTACGGGAATACGCCGGTTGTCGATGTTAACGGGGATGTATACCCGTGTATTTATCTGGTTGGAATAAAGAGGTTCTACATGGGGAACATCATGAATGGAAGTTACCCTGACAACAACATCCTTGATTGGATGATGGATTTTCTGCATGTGGATAATATGGCAGAGTGCAGGGGATGTGCATGGCGTTACATCTGCGGCGGAGGCTGTCCTGTGGGGAAGTTAACCGTCCTTGAAAATTCCATGGCAAGCCGAAAAACGGTTAAGTACTGTAACAGTCTCCGCTGTGATTATACAAAGAAGGTTATAGAGTTGCTCCTTTGGGATCTGGCAAAGGAAGCCGCAGCATCCGTTAAAAAAGGCGTTCCTAATAAGGCAACTGGAGCAATAGATAACACAATAAATTGTTAGGTAGAGAGAGGGGAAAATGAAAAAGAAGGAGAAAAAGAGCAAGAAGTATGAGAATAATTCGCAGGAGAATATATCTCGGCGAACATTTTTGCACCAATCCGGAAGGGCTTTACTTTTAACGACATCCTATATGGTTATCTCGGTTTTCACTGACAAATTAGATGTAAGCGCCGGCATGTGTGATGCCGGCTGCACCACTGCATGTGTGCAAAGCTGTACCAGCAGCACTACGGTATATCCAGACCCGTGCAGTTCATGTACTAGTTGCACCAGCGGCTGTACGGCAAGCTGCACAAAATGGTGTACCGATAGCTGTACCGGCGGCTGTACCGGAGGGTGTACCAAATGGTGTACCAGCGGTTGCTGCATTAGTTGTACAAAGAGCACAAAATAGTCGCATTAAATGCCGTAATTCCCTCACACCTCTTCTCTCTCTCCGTTGGGGAGAGGGGATAGGGCGTAGGAAGGCGCAGAGGAAGAATGCTCTCTGCGTTTTCGGCGCCTTCCCGTGTGGTTTCTTCGTTTCAAAAGGTCAAAACATCCTTGATATTTGCTTGTGGAAATGAAATAGCGCTGTAGGCAGACAAGAGGGGAAACGAGCAATGGAAAATTTATTTTTAGAATGCGGGTGGAAATGGACGAGCGGAATATCCCATAAGCTGGAAGAAAATCGCCCTACAGCCAACCGGACGGACATAGGCACAATCAAAGAGATTTTGGTAATTTTCTTTTGCGGAATCGGTGATATGGTCGTTTTCATACCGGCATTAGAAGCGTTAAGCAGTTTCTTCTGTAAAAGTCGCATCTCAGTCATGACATCACCGCCTGCGAACCAACTGCTGAATAATCATCCGTGCGTTAAAAGCACATTCTCATTAGACGCAATACATCAAAGCGACTTTTTTCGAAAGTTTGACTTAATAATAAATCTAAGCGGACATAAGGATGAAATCAATAGAATCCTGAGGGCTGCGAATGTAAAACACCTTATTATCAAGGACCAGCTATTTGATAAAAAATGTCCGTTGCATGCCAGCAAATACCATTTAGAACTTATCAAGGGAATTACGGCTTCATTTTATAAACCGATTGTTTATGTTACTGGCGAGGAACGCCGGGCCGCAAGAAAGTATCTGATCGGCAAAAGATTGAATCCCGAAATGGATCTTATAATCGCTATTCATGCCGGAAGCAGCAATCCCGGCAAGGTCTGGGACTGGAAACGATTTCGCAATGTTTGCAATCTTTTAATAAGAAACTATGGCGCCAAAATATTGCTCCTTTCAGGCCCATCTGAGCAGGAGATAAGCGAAAAAATTGCTGAAAGTATAGTAAATCAGCCTGTCGTTGTCCAGGAACCGTTGCGTCTAATTGCTGCCCTATTAGAACAGTGCAAGTTGTTGATTACGAATGATTCCGGCGTAATGCATCTTGCTGCTGCAGTCGGCACTCCTATAGTCAGTATCTTCAACTCTTCTTTATCACAGCCTGAGATATGGGGCCCTTTAGTAGACAACCATGTTGCGATTTGCAAAAAAACACTCGATGCGATTCGTGTCGAGGATGTGATGCGGGGGGTGAAATTACCGCTCAGCCGAATGCACAAATTGGAGGACAGGTCTTAACTTTGGAAAGTAAAAGGGGGCGTTTTTGTTTCGCAAGCCCACAACGTCATCTGCCATTTGCCTTAACCCCTGCCTTTGCCCTGGCCTCAGAGGCCCATGTAGATTCAGGGAAATTAGTAATGAGCTCGTTGTATTTTTTCTTTGCCTCATCAGGTTTGCCCGTGGCCTCGTAGAGCCTGGCCTCCTCAATGAGGGCGGTGTCTTTAAAAATCCCTTTATTGAACTGTCCTAACTTTTCGAGGCTCTTCAATGCCGCATCGTATTTACCCTCTTTTAAATAAGAGGCAGCAAGCTTCTGGTATACAAGTGGGACAAGGCTTTTTTCCCTTGGGTACTTATCCAGAAAAGCGGTGTAAGCTTTGATTGCACTGGCATAATCACCGAGCTGATAATAACAGTTTCCAAGATAAAACTGCGCAGCCGGTGTTGATTTTATCTTTATTGCCTGCGTATAAAGTTCCGTGGCCTTTTTCAAACGCTCTTCCTGAGACAGGGGAGTTTTAATATCCAGCGCATAATAATATTTATAAGCCTCTCGCTCAATAGCGTATGCCTTCTTTTTCTGGGAGACCTGATAAAGCAGGAAGGCTGTAAAAAATATGGTGGTGGCAATAAGGGCAATTAATGCAAATGCAAATATTTTTTTCTTTTCCCTGAGAACGGCACTAATACTGATAAAGATATTCTTTACTTCCTCTTCCTTTAAGACTGCTTTTTTTACGACTCTCTTTTTGATTGCCTTGGGCATTTATGACCTCGCAAGAATTTTGTTTACTAAATTTTTAGAGTTTTCAAAAACTCCCTCTACATCCCGCGGTTTAATGCCTGAACTCAGGAGAATAGCCCTTGCCCAGTCTTTTGTTATTAAGTCCTGAGGCCCGTGGGCATCAGTATTTATAATGATAGTTGCCCCGCATTCCCTGGCTATACTTGCTACATGTCCGTTAGACAGGCAGTGACCTTTTCTGGATGTTAACTCAAGGGCAACTCCATTGTCCCTGGCCATGATGGCATCATCCCTGCTTATATGTCCCGGGTGGGCAAGGATGTCAGCCCCTGCTTCGATGGCTGCCCTGTTAGTGCCTGGGGCAACAGGCTCCACTATACTTTCGCCATGAACAACTACAAGCTTTGCACCGAGAGACCGTGCCTTTAAAACTAAATCCTTGATTAAGGGAGGTGGGACATGGGTGATTTCTGCGCCCGGGATTATTTTGATTTTAAAATGCCGCTCCATGCCTTTTATTGCCTCTGCGATTTTTGGCACAACCAGATCAATATTCGAAAGGTCCACATGGTCCGTGATAGCAATTGCTTCGTAACCGAGGCAATAAGCCCTTTGAACAAGCTCTGATGGCAGTAACTCGCCATCGCTCATCAGGCTGTGGGTGTGAAGGTCAATCATGACTCTGTAAGATACAGAAACTCCATCTAAAAGTCAAAACCCGAAT
>JACROP010000120.1:2141-3712 GCA_016214385.1 Nitrospirota bacterium | reverse complement strand
CAGCCCGGCACCCTTGTGAGCGCCTTCGATAAGGCCCGGAATATCAGCCACTACAAAGCTCTTATGTTTCTCGTATTTAACAACACCGAGCACAGGCACGAGGGTTGTGAATGGATAATCTGCGATTTTGGGTCTTGCCGCTGAGATTGCAGAAATCAATGTGGATTTTCCTGCATTTGGAAGACCGATCAATCCGACATCTGCGAGAAGCTTCAACTCAAGGATCAGGGTCTTCTCTTCACCTGGTTCACCTTTCTGGGCGAATTTAGGTGCCTGCCTTGTAGAGGTTGCGAAATGAGCATTGCCGAGGCCTCCCCTGCCGCCCTGTGTAACTATGGTCTCCTGCATTTCATTGATAAGGTCTGCCACAAGCTCGCCAGTTGTTGCATCTTTTATAATTGTCCCTATAGGCACAGGTATGATTGAATCTTTACCGTTTTTGCCGTGCTTATTTTTACCCATGCCGTGCTGTCCTCTCTCAGCCCTGTATTGTTGCTGGTATCTGAGGTCAAGGAGAGTATTGAGGTCTTTTGTTGCCCTGATGATGATATGGCCTCCACGGCCTCCATCACCTCCATCAGGTCCGCCTTTCGGGACATACTTTTCCCGCCTGAAGCTCACGCAGCCATTGCCGCCATCTCCAGCTTTCACGTATATCTTTACCTGGTCAATGAACTGCATAGATGTCTCTCATCAATAATCTCAATGATAACAAAAAAAGGCGGGTTTGACCCGCCTTTTATAAAATTATCCGTTGTTACTGACTACTAACTGATAACCGCTAACTGCTCTGCTGGATATACGCTTATCTGTTGTTTTTCCCTGTTTTTGCGCTCGAAGGTGACAAGGCCGTCAATTTTGGCATAAAGTGTATGGTCACTGCCCAGCCCGACATTAAAACCAGGGTGGAACCTTGTCCCCCTCTGCCTTACAAGTATATTTCCAGCCTTTACGAACTGGCCTCCAAACTTCTTTACGCCAAGACGCTTGGATATGCTATCACGGCCATTTTGAGAACTTCCTACGCCTTTTTTATGTGCCATTTTTATCCTCCATAAACTATGTCTTTAATTCTTATGGATGTATACGGCTGCCTGTGTCCCCTCAGGTTTCTGTAACCTTTCCTCGGCTTCTGCTTGAATACAAGAACCTTCTTTGCTTTTGCCTGGCCCAGGATCTCTGCGGTCACCTTTGCAGATGAAAGGAAAGGGCTTCCAAAGGCAACCTTTGTGCCATCTGAAACCATGAGGACTTTTTCAAACTCCACAGTCCCCTCGGCATTGAGCCTTGAGACTTTTATTGTCTCTCCAGGAGCGACCCTGTACTGTTTTCCGCCTGTTTCTATTATAGCATACATGGATTATTACCTGCCCTCTCCCGACGTTTCGGGATAATTTTTTAACATAATATTCACATTAATGTCAATGGGATGTACTCGTTCAATACATATGAGACAAAATACGAGAAGACAAAAATCGTTTAAAACTCAAGGGTTGATAATTATATGTCATTCCCGCGAAGGCGGGAATCCAGTCCTTTTAACCAATTTTTCAATATCTTTTTCTGGATTC
>JACROP010000120.1:0-2074 GCA_016214385.1 Nitrospirota bacterium | reverse complement strand
CGCTCCGCGAAGCGGGGCAGACAAGAGAGGGGAGATAAAGAGGAATAAAAATCACTCCCCTCTCCCCTTGTGGGAGAGGGACAGGGTGAGGGGGTATCACGGAAAAAGTAATGCTACCCTGTCAATGGCGTAGTTTGACTTTATTTTAAAATTTATGATATAAATACTAACTTTAATTTTAGGCAACAACTTTGGAAGATAAAAAAAAGATAAGTATTGTAGATAGGGTTTGGGATTTTTTTTCCTCTGTTAAACTCGTCATCATCCTTTTCATAATTCTTTCCCTCACATCAATAATAGGCACAATAATCGAACAGCAGGCAGAGCCAGAGAAGAATATAAGACTCCTCACAAAAATCTTTGGTGAAGGCTTAGCACCTATCCTCTATGAGGTTTTCTTCAGGCTTGGCTTTATGGATATGTACCGCTCATGGTGGTTTGTGACGCTCCTTTTGCTGTTTTCTTCCAATATTATTATATGCTCCTTTGAGAGGCTGCCAAAGATATGGCGCTTTGTTAATGAGCCTATGAAGCCTGTGAAGGAAGACGTAATTAATAACCTCCAGACAAAAAAAGAGTTAAAAGTAAAGGCAGGGCTTTCTAAGGCAAAAGATGTGGTCTTAAATGCCCTCAAATCAGCAGGGTTTAATGCATCGGAGTCAAAAGAAGAGGGGGGCGCAGTCCAGTTTTATTCACAGAAGGGGAGATACACGCGTTTGGGAGTTTATATTGTCCACCTTAGCGTTATACTTATTTTAGCAGGCGCCATTATTGGCATTTTCTTTGGCTTTAAAGGTTCTTTGAATCTTCCAGAGGGAGAAGCATCAAGTGTAGCATATTCAAGAAGCGGCAAAGAGATACCATTAGGTTTTACTATAAAGTGTAACTGGTATGATACAGAATATTACGGCATGTCAGACATGCCAAAAGAATATCAGAGTGAGCTCATTATAGTTGAAGGCGGACGTGAGGTTCTTAAAAAGGTTATAGAGGTTAACACGCCCCTTACGTATAAAGGCATTACTTTTTATCAATCAAGCTATGGCATGGTTCCCAATGCAACAGGAGAGTTTATCCTGAGGATAGTCCCGAAGGGAAGGCAGGAAAGTATCCTCAGGCTTCGGCCCAACGAAGTCTTTGAAATCCCTGGAACTGCCATAAAAGGGAGGATTATAAATTTCTCGCCTGCCATTGCCCAGGACCCTTCCGGCATGCTATTCACATACGCTGACCAGATGGTTAACCCTGCAGTAGGTATAGAATTCACCGAGGGAAATAAACCAAAATTTACAGGCTGGATACTGAAACGCTATCCGACAACAGGACTCCTTCCTGAAGGGCACAAAGTAGAATTTATTGATTACTGGGGCGTCGAATATACAGGGCTTCAGGTCAGGAAAGACCCAGGTGTATGGGTTGTTTATTTTGGCTGTATTACAATTACCATCGGGCTCTTTATGGCATTCTTTATGAGCCACAAAAAAATATGGGTAAGACTTACAGAAGATAAAGGTCATACAAAAGTAAGATTCGGCGGTATTGCAAATAAAAATAAGTTATCTTTTCAGAGGGATGTAGATAAGATGGCAGCGCGTATCCTGACGGCCTTTGAAGGACGTAGAACGGATGTTAGAATGATAAATAATCACACAGAGACACAGAGCCACAAAGAATAATGACGGAAAATGGAATTGGAAAAATCATCGTGGATGCTGCGATTGCTGTGCATAGAGGGCTTGGTCCTGGGCTTCTGGAAATTGTTTATGAAGTTGCTCTTGCTCATGAACTACAGAAGCAAGGACTGTCTGTAGAGAGACAAGTTCCGATTCCCATAGAATATCAAGGGATTAAGTTTGATGAAGGGTTTAGAGCTGATATGTTGGTGGAAAACAAAGTGATTTTGGAATTGAAATCCGTGGAATCGGTTAGCAAAGCTCATAAAAAGCAAGTGCTGACCTATCTGAAGTTGACAGGACGCAAGCTTGGATATCTATTGAATTTTGGCGAAGGTTTGATGAAGGATGGAATATCGAGAATTATTCATGGAGAGATAAAATAATAGAATAAAAAGACT
>JACROP010000119.1 GCA_016214385.1 Nitrospirota bacterium | reverse complement strand
TCAAGAGGAATCGTATTCCCATAGTAATCCCTGCAGATAAAATCAACTTCGCTTTTATCCTTAGTCCTCCAATAGTTAACTGTCAAATCGCCCCTTTTTAATAACGAAGACAAAACAAAATTCTCAAGAAGCTCGCCTTTATCGCGACTATCCATAAATTTTGCAAAATACTTTAATGCCAGATTTCTCATTCCATTATCTACAAAATATATCTTTGGCATTTTGGTAAGCTCTTTGCGGATATTAGTAAAAAATGGCCTTGTGATATTAATAACAAAGGTGTTCTCAAGGGCTGATAGGTAGTGCTCTAATGTCCGATGGTTAATCCCCAGTGTGTTGCTTACCTCTTTAAGGTTAATAATTCCTCTCCTCTGGCTGAAATTTTGTTATCACTACAGGTTTATATTTAAACTCTACTGCCCCCCCGGTTTTAAATGCGAATGTGTGCTTGAGCCAGTTTATATCGTCCCTTCTTGGATAATCCTCCCTGTAATGGGCCCCACGACTTTCTTTCCTGTTAAGGGCAGAGGATGTAATCACTTCTGATAAGGTAAGGAGATGTCCGAGTTCTACTGCCTCAAGAAGTTCTGTGTTAAAGACATTGCCTTTATCTTCTATGCTTATATGTTCGTATCGCCTTTTTAGCCCTTCTATTTCTTTGAGCAATGATTTTAATGCCACTTCGTCCCTGAACACAGAACATCTGTCCATCATCACTCTCTGGAGATCTGTGCGGATGGCACTGACCGATTCGCTACCCTTGCTGTTTTTAATCCTGTCTATTTGTCTTTTTACATCATCTAAATACATTGCAGGAATCTCTTCAAATGCCGCGGATTTTACATATTCGGCCATAGCCCTGCCAGCACGCCTCCCGAATACAACTGTATCGAGCAGCGAGTTACACCCGAGCCTATTTGCGCCATGAACAGATACACATGCGCATTCGCCTGCTGCATAAAGCCCGGGGAAAATATTTCCCTTCTCATCAGCACAAACCCTTCCATCATTGTCCGTAGGTATTCCGCCCATGCCATAGTGGGCAGTTGGCTGGACAGGTATAGGTGCTTCTGCAGGGTCAATGCCCATGTATATCTTTGAGAACTTCGCAATCTCTGGCAGCCTGTTTTCTATCCTCTCTCTGCCAAGGTGTGTGAGGTCAAGATAAACATAATCCCTGCCATCAATCCCCCTGCCCTGCCTTATCTCTGTCAGGATCGCACGGCAGACCATGTCCCGCGGCGCAAGGTCCTTTATTGTCGGCGCATATCGTTCCATAAAACGCTCTCCTGTGCTATTCCTTAAAACTCCCCCTTCTCCCCTCGCGCCTTCTGTAACGAGGATGCCAAGGCCATAGAGGCCTGTGGGATGGAACTGAAAAAGTTCCATATCGGCTAACGGTATGCCAGCATTATATACAATGGAGAGGCAATCGCCTGTGCTTGCATGGGCATTGGATGTTGTCTTATAGAGCTTTCCATAGCCGCCAGATGCAATCATCGTGGCCTTTGCCCTGAATATTTGAATTTCACCTGTTTTAATCTCCATGGCAATCAGGCCACGACATGCCCCATTTTTGATTAAAAAAGAAAGGACGTGAAATTCAGAAAAAAACTTAACACCCTTTCTCTTGCACTGTTCATAAAGGGCAAAGAGCATCACATGGCCTGTCCTGTCTGCTGAGTAGCATGCCCTCTTTACAGGCGCCTCGCCGAAATTCCTTGTGTGCCCGCCGAAATTCCTCTGCGCAATCTTTCCTTTTTCTGTCCTTGAGAAAGGGACACCGATATGCTCAAGCTCAATGACAGTCCTTATGGCATCCTCTGTCATCACCTCAATAGCGTCCTGGTCTCCGAGATAATCGCTTCCCTTCACAGTATCAAACATATGCCATTCAGGCGAGTCATCTTCTTCATTCCCCAGTGCAGCGGCAATGCCACCCTGTGCAGCAGAGGAATGAGAGCGGGTTGGATAGAGTTTTGTGAGTACAGCAACCTTTGCCCTGTCAGCAGCCTCAAGCGCAGCCCTGCAGCCGGCAAGCCCGGCACCGACAATGACTATGTCAAAATCATGGGTCATATCAAAATAAAAATACTATGTAGAATCCAACAATAAGGAGCACGGCCCCTGCGATGAGGATAAGCCCTTTAATTGTCTTTAGCGCCCTCTCATTCTGAATATAATCAAGTGTTATTGCCCAGAGTCCATTGAATCCGTGATAAACAACAAGGATGAGAAATCCCATATTAAATGCCTTGTAGGGAATTGTTGAAAGGCGTTTTGCCACTGCATCATAATCCACATGTCCACTGCCTGTAAAATGCATTATCCAGAAGTGGGTAATAAGAGCACCGAGGAGCACGATTCCTGAAAGCCTCTGCAATAGATAGCTTATGGCGCCAGATCGGCTCATATCTTTAATATCGGCCATGCGCCGAAGATAAATAAAATCAAACCAATCCCTGCAAGGCTCCAGAACATACCTTTATGTTCCTTTGTTGCCAGGCCCAGATCAACAATCATAACCCTTATACCATTAAGCCCGTGGGCAATAACAAGGGCTAAAAGGCCGGCCTCACTGAGTCTTACAACTGGAGAGCGCATAAGCTCTATCAATTCCCTGTAGCTATGCGCATCCTTCAGGTGGACTAAAACCCAGAGATGGAGAAATAGATAAAGTGTAAGGGCAACACCTGTCCCGCGATGTATAATCCATGCAAGAGTCCCTGTCTTTACCTTATATCGCATAATCTCATACAAATCTTATTTTGACTGGAATCCCTGAGAATAAACATCTCCCTTTGCATCAAAGACGACTTCGTATAGAAAGGGATACCTGCCTTCTATCGTACTAAACTGAAGGTCAAAGAACCTGACTACATGGAATCCATTCAGCGCATTATTTTCTATTACAACAGGGAATCTCGAAAACCAGAGGAAAAAACTGGCAGCTTCAAGCCTGAGGGCTTTTTCTACCCATTGCGAATTCGGGAATTTTTCCCAGACCCTGTATACAACCTTCTCCGGGGCATTAAACCTTGCCCTGTATCGCCCTAAGAAAGTTACAGTCCGCTCCCCTGTATCAGAAGGTTTTTTCAGAAGGTCGACAAAACCCTGATGTATTTCCTTCTCTGTCTCTATATAATTGGCCCAGCGAAAAGGAGACAGGGGCTGAGGCAGGGCTGCTACCTCCACAGCCTCAAGCCCTTTGGCCTTTGCATATTCATAGCCCAGATTAAGAGCCCTGCTATGTGCAAAAGCACACAGCACTGTATACAACACTATTACCATAAGCGATAGCTGACATATTCTTTCAGAATACTTCTTAATGAAAATCGAAAAGATTAACCCTGCTATCAAGATGCCTGAATAATAAGGGTCTATGATAAAGACAAGGTCAAGACTGAATCTCCTGTCAGAAAAAGGGAACAGAAGCATTGTGCCAAAAGAGGTCTGTAAATCGAGGAAAGTGTGGACAGCCACGCTTAGGAAGCAGAGGATAAAAAAGAGGAGAAAGTTTTTCTTTGATGAAAGCCTGTTAAAGACAAAGGCTAATCCGAGGGCTACGGGAGGTATAAGGAATAAAGAATTGCCAAAGCCTCTATGGTACTTCAAGAAAACTTCATCTCCAAAGAGTCTGAGGATAAGGTCAGCATCAGGCACAAGC
>JACROP010000118.1 GCA_016214385.1 Nitrospirota bacterium | reverse complement strand
TTATGATGGAAAGACTTCTACCTATAATTTTAATGACACATCCATCCATGATTATCTGAGTAAAGAGGTAGTGCAGAGAGTTGTAAAGGGGTTTAAAAGGTTCAGGGTAGTGCATCCCTACTGCAAGCAATGTCTTGGGGACAGGAATATCCTCAATGCTGTTGTGAAACAGATAGGATCGATCGCATATTTCAAGTGGATGAAAAAAATTAAAAAATGGAGGTTCTAATGCTATTAAGGATTCGGCTGGCATTCTTATTGTGCATTGCTGTTTTTAGTATATCCTGTGCAGGGTCTTCTGCGTATATGAAACAGACAGAGACCTTGTTGTCTCCTACAAAAGAAAAGGCTTTGGTTCGCTTCATGAGACCTTCAGGTTTTGGATGGGCTATAAATTTCAATATTTGGGATGGCGACAAGGTTATTGGCAACAGTGTAGCAAAATCTCAGTTTGATTACTTGGCAGATCCAGGAAAGCATTTATTTGTTGCGGTATCTGAAAACAAAGTATTTCTTGAAGCGGATCTCGATGCAGGAAAAATCTATTATGTAATAACGAGGGTTTATAAAGGAGCATGGAGGGCAAGAGTAGCTTTTTTAGCGATCAATAAAGGGTCTGAGTATTGGGATAAGGTGCTGGAATATGAAAAAGAATTGAACAGGCTCGAACCGGATACTGCAGCATTAAAAGAGTGGGAAGCAGAGAACAAACCTAAAATTAAGGAACTACTGTCTCAATATGAGACAACTTTTAAAGCCAGTTATGACTGGCCCAAACTGACTCCTAAAGACGGCAGGTAAATGAAAAAACTTTTGCTAATCTCTCCCCTTGCTACCAAAAGCCTCCTCGGGGGGGACTTTTATTTTCGCGTTCCTTACCTTGGACTTTTGAAGGTGGCATCGTTAACACCGCCTGACTGGCAGGTGAACATTATTGATGAAAAGGTTGAAAAGATAGATTTCAACGGTGAAGTTGATCTTGTAGGCGTTACCGCAATGACCCCTGCTGTTAACCGCGGTTATGAAATAGCTGATGGTTTTAAACATCGCGGGGTAAAAGTTGTGATGGGCGGCATGCATGTATCAAAGATGCCAGAAGAGGCACTGCAACACTGCGATAGTGTCATTATTGGAGAGGCGGAAGACTTGTGGGATAAAGTCCTCTGCGATTTTGAGAGGAACGAACTTAAGAAAATTTATAAACATGAAAATGGTTATCCTTCACTCGAGAATCGTCCTGCTCCAGATTGGGATCTTTACAGGGATAAAAGATACTTGCCGTTTCATTCTATTGAGACTACAAGGGGATGTCCTCATAACTGCGAATTTTGCTCTGTAACAAGTTCATTCGGCGGTAAATTCAGAAACAGGCCAGTTGATGAGGTCGTAAAAGAGATACAAAATCTGAAGCCTTTTGAAGGCAGATTTATTTTAAAGAATGTAGTCTTTTTTGCTGATGATAACATAATAAGCAGCAGGAGACATGCAAAGGAATTGCTGGAAAGAATAATTCCCTATAACCTGAAATGGCTGGGGCAGGCATCGGTAAATGTTGCGAAAGATGATGAAATGCTGTCACTCTGCAGGAAGAGCGGATGTATGGGGATTTTGTTAGGATTTGAAAGCCTGTCCTCTGACAACCTCTCAAATATGGGAAAGGGCTTTAACAAGCCTCAGGACTATATTGATGTTGTGAATAAACTACATGATTACGGTATAGGAGTAGACGGATCATTTGTTCTCGGGTTTGACTATGACGATGAAGGTGTATTCGACCGTACGCTTGAATTTATTGTCAGGGCAAAAATAGATGTATGTTACTTTTCCATATTGACTCCTTATCCGGGCACAAGGCTTTATGCAAAGATGAAAGAAGAAGGACGGCTGATAGACTATGACTGGTCAAACTACAATACCAACAATGTTGTCTTTATGCCAAAATTCATGAAACCGGAAAAACTTCTTGAAGGATATCATCATACGCTTAAGGGTGCATTCTCCTATAATTCCATTTTCAGAAGGCTTTGGGGCAATGGCACATATAAGAACTTTTTCTATCCCATGAACTTTGGATTTAGGCAGAGCATAAAGAAAACTATTAAACACAAACAGAATTTTTCTTATGGATAGGGTTCTAATCCTTGATGGGATGTGGAATAAGTCCCTTGCTGCTGTAAGGTCCTTCGGCAGGAAGGGATTTTTTGTCACAGCAGGCGAAAGGACAAGACTCGCCACGGCTCTTTTTTCAAGGTATTGCAATAAAAGATTTATATATCCATCTCCCTCTGCATACCCCGAAGATTTTCTCCATGTCCTTGTGAGAGAACTAAAGACCGGCAACTACGATGTAATATTTCCAATGGAATACACCACCCAGATACTCCTGACCGAAACTGCAAACAGGGAAAGACTCCAGAGATATGCCAGGATACCCTTTGCTGATGCAGAACTTGCCAGAAAGGTCAATGATAAGGCATTTCTTATGCGGTATGCGAATGAAAAAGGGATTGATATTCCAAAAACTTATTTTGTAAATGAAGTAGAAGAAATCGAAAAAATCAAGGACAGTATCAAATGTCCTGTTGTAATAAAACCTCGTGTCAGTTCTGGCTCAAGGGGCATTGTATATGCAGGAGATAAGCAAGAATTAATTCCATCATACTTTAATGTGCATGAGAAATACTCCTTGCCCATTATTCAGGAATGTATACCAGGTGATGAGACCTACGGGGTTGGACTGCTTTTGAATTTTCAGTCCGAGGTCAGGGCACCCTTTGTGTATAAGAGATTGAGAACGTATCCTGTAAACGGCGGACCAAGCACTTTAAGGGAAAGCGTCAAAAGGGACGATATAAGATGGATTGCTGAATCATTGATGAGATCCCTCGGATGGACAGGGATTGCCCATGTGGAGTTCAAGATTGACCCCAGGGATGGCAGGCCAAAACTCCTTGAGGTGAATCCAAGATTCTGGGGGTCTCTACAACTTGCAATAGAATCGGGCGTAGATTTTCCGTTTCTGTTATATAAAATGGCTGTGGATGGCGATATAGAGCCTGTAAGGGATTATCATGCAGGGGTCAAATGCAGATGGTTGCTTCCTGGCGATATATTACATTTTTTTAAAAATCCTGACAGATTCAGGCTGAAGCCGAATTTCTTTGATTTCAGAGTAAAAGATGATGTTATATCATGGCATGACCCGATGCCGACGTTCGGGCGAATATTATCGGCATTTACCTTTATCTTTGATAAAGATATGAGGGAATTGCTGAAAAGATAACAAGGAGGGATGCATGGACAAGGGGAACAGATATTTTGTGACAGTCTTTCTTTTAGCGGCTCTTATTTTCGGAGGATATGCATTTTCAGAAGATCAGGGTGCTCAGATAAGAGGCGAAAGAAGCAGCGAGGGCGCTTATGAGGCATTTAAGTCAAGCCGGGAAGAGTTATATAAAAAGGCACTGGCCTTTAAAGAAGACGGGGACTATAATGCTGCGTATAATATCCTTAAAAAGCTCATTGCAGAAAGTCCCGGTGTCAGCGCATACGAGATCAGCTATGTAGACACACTTTTAGATCAGAGTCTGACTCTGAAAGAGGCTCAGAGTTCCGAATGGAAGGCAAAGGCAAAAGAGGCGGGGCATAAGATAAAATTGCTGCACCCAGCCAATACGCGGAATGCTGATTATTATTTGGTTCATGCAAAGTATTCATGGATTATCGAGGCACAGAGAGAAACACATATATTTAAAGCATTGAAGAAGGCACTTTATTTTAAACCGGGTTACCCTGAAGCGTATATTCTTCAGGGTGATGTTTATTTTGAGCGTGCCAGAAATACCAACCCTGACGAAGAGCAAGAAGGAGCCGCCAATTTAGCCGGCAGGTCGTTCGCTACCAATAGGCGGTTCTTGGCTGAAGAAGCGAGAACATCTTACAAGTCGGCGCTCTCATCTTCTCATTTGGGTGATAAAAGGAAGGCATACGTCCACTACAAGCTGGGCGAGCTTGAGGACGGAATATTCGGCAATAAGGATGCAGCTAAAGCACATTGGGGTCAAGCGGTGTCACTCTCTCCTGAAAGCAAAGCAGGCAAGCTGGCTCGACAGAGATTAGGGCAGTAGTTTCACTGTCAAGGTTATGCTTAATGCCCTTACAGTTGACCTTGAAGACTGGTATCACATATGTGGCGTGGAGAGGCATCCCGATATGTCCCAATGGGATGCCTATGAGAGCCGCATAGTCAGAAATACGGATAACATACTGAGACTGCTTAAGACTTACAATACAAGAGCAACTTTTTTTGTCCTCGGATACATCGCCTACAAAGAACCCACCCTTATCAAAGCAATCAAGGCTGAAGGCCATGAAATAGCAACCCACGGTTTCTGCCATCGGAGGATTTTTGAGATGACAGAAAGGGAGTTTGAAGAGGATGTGAGAAAATCTGTTGACATAATATCTTCTATAACAAGTGAAAAAGTATTGGGCTTCAGGGCGCCTGAGTGGTCGATAAGAAAGGAAACCTCATGGGCACTGGGAATACTCAGGAAGCTTGGCATCCTCTACGATTCAAGCATGGTTCCACTCACAAGGATGGGAAGCAGGGATTTTCCCCTTTATCCATGTAAGTATAAAACCGAGCATGGGGATATATGGGAATTCCCCCTCACTACTACGGGACTATTCTGGGAAAATTTACCCTTCAGCGGCGGATTGCCATTAAGGCTTGCCCCCTACTTTTATATCGTTTCAAAGGTTAAAAGGATAAATCGGCAAGGTTTTCCCGCCATTGTCTATATACATCCATGGGAATTTGACAGGGAGCAGCCCAGGATTGACCTTCCCTTGAGCAGGCGCTTTATGCATTATTTCAATATAAAGGTTGCGCCTCAAAAAATAGAAGGCTTACTTAAACATTTACCATTTGCTCCGGTTAAGGATGTGCTCGGGTTAGGGTGATGAGAGATACTTATTTCTGGAGTTCATTGCTCTCTGCCATAGTGTTTTATCTTTGTCTTTTATGTGGTTTAATAATTTTTGTTGTCATCGCAGGTCTTTGGGGAATTTTTATTATCTTTCTGGCTGTTGTATTATTATTAAGTTATTTTTATGGCGGATTTAAAAATATCGCTGCATTATGGAGGCGCAAATTACCTTGAATAGAAGGGTTGTTGTAACAGGGATGGGTATCATTACTGCCCATGGAGCAGGTAAAAAGATAAACTGGGAAAAAACAAAAGCAGGCGTATCCAGCATAGGGGAGATAACATCTTTTGATACCTCAAAATACAGGGGGAAATGCGGCGGTGAGGCAAAAGAGTTCGTTACCACTACCGTCAACAACTTAAAGAAGACAAGGCTTGATAGGGCATCTCATCTCTTGATTCATGCAACAAAAGAGGCGCTTTTAGATACAAATATTATTGGTAGCATAAAAGACATATTTGTGCTCCTTTCTGTTGGCACAACCCTCGGAGGGATGCTTTCTGGAGAAGCATTCCACAAAGAGGTTATAGGAAGGGGATTGAAGATGGCGAGGCTTTCATTGCTTTCTGATTACCTTGCACACAATCAGGCAATTAATCTCTTCAAAGAATTTGGACTGAAGGGAGATTTTCTTGTATTCTCCAATGCATGTGCCTCCGGCACCAATGCAATAGGTTATGCCTTTAATTCTATCCGATCTGGTAATTATGATTTAGCCATCTGTGGTGGATACGATACTATGAGCGAGTTCACTTTTGCCGGATTTAACTCTCTTATGGCAGTAACTCCTGGTCTATGTAAACCCTTTGATAAAAACAGGGATGGACTTGTTCTCGGAGAAGGGGCAGGAATTATGGTTTTGGAGGAACTGGAACATGCCCTTAAACGCAATGTACGGATATTTGGTGAGATTGTGGGATATGGCGAGTCATCTGATGCATACCATATGACAAGCCCGGAACCAACAGGCATGTCAGCGGCTGATGCCATTAAAAAGGCATTGGTGGATGCCGGAAATCCGCAGATTGAGTATATTAATGCCCACGGTACCGGAACTAAATATAATGATGTAATGGAGGCAAAGGCAATAAAAATAATATTTGGAGACTATGGGAAAAGCATACCAGTGAGTTCAATAAAACCGATGATAGGCCATCTTTTAGGGGGCGCTGGTGCAGTGGAGGCAATTGTCTCGCTTTTATCAGTAATTCATAAGGAACTCCCTCCCAACATAAATTATCAAACACCTGATCCTGAATGTGCGTTAAATATAGTAAAGGAAGCAGTGAAGTCAGACATAAAAAATGTGCTATCCAATTCTTTTGGATTCGGCGGTTCAAATGCATCCATAGTAATCAGAAAATACCCATGGGAAGAATAGTTTTTACAGGCATAGGTGTTGTATCTCCCATTGGAACTGGAAAGGAACAGTTCTGTAGGGCAGTGATTAACAATTATTCAGGTATCAGGAGAATAAGAAAAATACCGTCTCAAGTTGACTCCGTTGGTGGAGAAATTGAAGATTTTGATTGTGACCAATACATAAACGACCGGAGATTCAGGCGTGCAGCGGAGATTTCAAAATATGCCCTTGTTGCTGCAAAACTTGCAATAGAGGATACAGGTAATACGGTAAATGGTGAGAAAGCAGCAATGGTTATGGGAATAACCCACGGCGCCCTAAATTATACGCAGGAATTTCACAGGGCAATTATAAAAAATGACATTGATGCCATAAGCCCTATCCTCTTTTCAGATTCAGTGTTCAATGCCCCCGCAGGTAATGCATCAATATGTTTTGGCATAAAAGGCCCTGTGCATACAATTGTTGGTGGGTCGGATGTTACTATTAAGGCAATAATGCTTGGCAGCAGAATGCTTGCAAATGGATCAGCGGATAAGGTAATTATTGTTTCTGCAGAAGAGCTCAATGAACTCTCCTTTTTCTGCTATTCACGCAAAGGGATTGGCGCACTGTCGGAGGGTGCGGGAGCAATAGTGATGGAGAAAGAGGACAGTGTTAAAGAATTGCCATATTGCTATATATCAGGAATGGCCTCATGCTGTAATCCTTCAACCCCCAGGGTTTTAATGGATGTAGTTAAGGAGTGTTTGACAAGGGCAGGTCTCAGGTCAGCGGATATTGGTCTCATTCTGACGGACTCCACTGTGGATTTTGAATATATGCCGGATGTGCCTGTAGGAAGTATAAACTCTCTCGCAGGGAATGCCTTTTCAGCCACCACAATGTGGCATGCAATACTATCATGTTTTGTGTTAAAAAATAGCGAGCTACCGACGAGTATCATCAGGAATAAAGTTTCTGCTCCGAATTCTGCAGGGAATGTGCTGGTATGTTCGTTAGACAAACATGGTGTCGCCTCAGCGATAATTCTGTCTAAGTTATGAATAGAGTAGATATAAATTTTAATTGTGCCGATGCAAAAGTTCTTTTAAGCCGTTTTCTTGTCCAGAAATTTCTCACTGAACGACTCATTCGTTTTATAGCTGAAGAAGGCATTTTTGAACTCTTCGCATCAATGAAGCATTTTACTATCAGAGATGCTGTTGCGGCATTCCAGCAAAAGCTCGGCTACAGACTTAATAATAAAACAAGGATGAGAATGGCAAGGATAATTATTGATTTGCTGTACGAATGTGGATATCTTAAAAAGAAAGGGGGCCTTTACCTGTGGGATACAGGTAAAGGCATGGAGACAGGATTGTCGGATAATGATAAGGAAATGGTGAGAATAACCTTTAAAGGGCAGGTAGATTTTTTTGAGAACTGTATTCTCTATGCCCATGAATTTCTTGCGGGAAAGCCGCCCCTGTATGGCTTTAATGATAAATTCATACATATCTGGGAGGAATTTCTCGGAGATACTGAATTTAGATTTGGCCGTTACATATTGATAAATCTATTGCTGCATGGACGAAACGGCAATTTAAAAGCCCTTGACCTTTGTTATGGCCCTGGCTTTAATATTTTACAACTGCTGGAGCAATCGCCTGACATAAGTGTGACTGCCCTTGATTTCAAAGACATCTTTCGGAGTCAAGCTGCCGACAGGATATCGAATGCCGGAACAGTTGAATGGGTGAACGGGATGTGGAAAGGATTCGGCAATCCACTGCCATTCCCTGATAATTCTCTTGATGTAATAATTTTTACATGCACTGATTCCTATATTCCTAAAGAATTGCGGGAGTATGTTTATAGAGACATATCCAGAACATTAAGACATGGCGGCACCATCGGCATACTTACTCACTGTTATCCTGACTCTGAAAAGATATATGTAAAGGATACATGGGTAAGGAGAGGCATTTTATGTCATGATTTTTCTGAAAGTGTCTGCGAAGGATGGAGTGGGTTTTATGGAGCAGAGGAGTCTATAAATCTTTTTAATGCCATTGGATATAATATCCATACCTTAATGTTGAACTCGTCCGTCTGGAGGCTTGATAAACCTTGAAAAATGGTGTGGTAATAACAGGGATCGGAATTGTCTCCCCTCTGAAGCCCTCAGATGATATTAATGCCTTCTGGGATGCATTATGTTCTGGGAAGGATGCAATCAGGAGGTCTAAATTGCCGATGCTAAATCTGGAAAGACAATGGCTAATGGCAAGCATTGATATGTATAGTTTCGAAAATTTCATTAGTCCTGAAAATAAGTTTCAGGTTATTGCTGAATCTGCACTGGGCATGGCAATAGAGGATGCGGCCATCCATGGGCATCCAAATGTCGGCCTTTCCATCGGGACAGTGCTCGGAAATGTATTATATAAAGAAAAAAGATTAATGGAGAATACAGAAGGTGGCAAAATAAGAGAGTCTCTATCTTTTCCTGCCCTGTATCTATCAGAGAGATACAATTTAAATGGTTCATGCATGACTATTTCCACTGCCTGTGCGTCTGGAACAGATGCCATTGGTGTTGCAGCAAGGAGGATAATGGCTGGCGAAGCAGACATCGTGATTGCCGGAGGGGTTGATGTTATAAGTGATTTTGCCCTTCTCGGATTTCATACCCTTCAGGCATTAACAGAGGAAAAGGTTCGCCCCTTTGATAAAAACAGGACAGGACTTGCCATCAGCGAGGGGGCTGCGTTTGTTGTGCTTGAGTCTAAAAAGCATGCCGTCCAAAGAGGGGCAAAGATATACGGCAAAGTAATGGGCTATGCTTCACGGTCTGATGCAAACCATCTGACAAGTCCCCATAGAGAGGGGCGCGGACTTTCTGATGCAATAAATCATGCGCTTTCAGAGGCTTGTATAAGCCCAAATGATGTGGATTACATCAATGCCCACGGTACAGGCACTGTATATAATGACCTCACGGAGACAAAGGCAATAAAAAGGGTATTTAGTAAAACAGCATATGAAATACCTGTCAGCTCTACGAAATCCATGCTGGGGCACTCTTTTGGCGCTGCGGGGGCAATAGAAGCTATATGTTGCCTCCTTTCTATTAAAAACAAGAGGATTCCGCCTACAATTAATTATAGAGAAAGGGATCCCGAATGTGATCTTGACTATGTTCCGAATGTATCAAGATATCATAATGTGAGAATAGCTATGTCCCTTTCTGCAGGATTTGGCGGACAGAACTCTGCAATAGTTTTTGGTGAAGCATGAAACCTGTAATCACAGGAATAAGCAGACTGACAAGCAAAGATATAGATGTGGCAATTTGCAGATACAGGGACCGTATTAAAGAGGTGCGCCTTGCCAACGACATTGAACGATTGGCCATCGCTTCTGTTGGCAATGTTCTGGAAGATGCTAAAATAAAGTTCCCTGTGGGGGATTCAAGCATCGGCATATACATGGGGATTGATGATGCAGTAGAGGACATCAAGGATGAGTATTTCAATAATATCCTGAGGGATGGAATTGTTGGTGTAAGCCCGCTACTGTTCCCTTATACATCTCCCAATGCCTTTGCTGCCCAGGTCTCCATCGCCTTTGATATAAGGGGGGAAAGCATTACGTTCCCTTTTAAAGATTCGTATAGGGATATGGTAAAATATGCAGCCGGATGTGTTGCCAAAGGCTACGCCCAAAAAGCTATTGCAGGAGCTATTAGATTAGAAGATAAAAGACTAAATGCAAATGAAGGGAGATATGGGGCAGAGTTTTTTTTTATTGAGACGATAAGCAATGCCAGTGCCCGCGGCACAAAGATATACCACTATACAGGGGAGAATGAGTGAAGTCCTTTGAAATAATAGATAAATTTCCTCAAGATACCATCAGAGGTATTCAAGGAGAATTGCTGACGCAAACCATAAGACATGCTTATGAGAATTCTCCTTATTATAGGAAAAGATTTGATGATATAAGTTTATTACCATCCCAAATCAAAGGTGTTGAAGATTTAGAAAGACTGCCATTGACAGGCAGGGATGACTTTCAAAAAGATAACAATGAATTCCTTGCCGCCAAAATGGAGGATATTGTAGAGATTGTCTCCACCACCGGGACAACCGGCGAACCAGTATTTGTAGCCCTTACCTATAATGACATGGAAAGGCTCGCTTGTAATGAGGAGAGGAATTTCTCTAATGTAGGCGCACACAGAGGAGATTTATTTCACATAGCTGTCACATGCGATAATCTCTTTATCGCTGGTATAGCCTATTACAGAGGACTTATAAGGCTGGGAGCAACTGCGATAAGGATAGGCCCGCAGAACATAGCGAGACATCTGGAACTCATGAAGAAGTTAATGCCCACCGGGATTGTGGCGGTGCCGTCTTTTGTGGTTCATATGTCCCGACGCATCGGTGACAATGGCATGTCTCCTGCAGAATTGGGATTAAAAAAGATAGTCCTGATAGGAGACAGTATCAGGGATATGGATTTCAAGTCAAATGCCCTGGGCAGTTTAATAGAGTCTGCCTTCGGGGATATATGCTATTCCACCTACGGGATCACAGAGGCGCAGGTGGCATTTTCAGAATGCAGTCTTAAGCAGGGACTCCATAGCCATCCTGATTTTGTCATAGTGGAAATAATAGATGACAATGGCAACAAGCTTCCAGATGGTGAGATTGGGGAATTGATTCTGACACCCCTCCAATTAGAGGGGATGCCGTTGATAAGATATAAAACAGGGGATATTACCTTTAAAGTATCAAGTCCCTGCCCGTGTGGAAGAAATTCTGTCAGGATTGGCCCGATTATTGGCAGAAAACAGCACAAACTGAAGGTTAAAGGCGTCACCCTTTACCCTAAGACACTTGAAAATGCAATCATAGGGATAAAGGCTGTAATTAATTACCAGATAGAGGCATATACTGGTGATGACCAGACAGATCACCTGATTCTCAGGGTTGGTTCCCATAGAAAAGACAGCGATTTCAGGACATTCCTGTATGATATAATCAGGGCAAAGGCGCGGATTACCCCGGAAATAGAGATAGAGCATCCTGAAAGCGTGGAAGAGAGGCTATTTGAAGGAGGAAACCGGAAACCAATCATATTTAAAGATAGAAGGAACAAGGTGTATGGGTAACGGAGTAGATATAACCTGCAAGCTCGGTTTTTCAGACAATGAGATTGCAAAATGTCTGAAGAAAAGAGGGTTGCTTTCCATTGAGCTCGAATTCACAAAGAAATGCAATCTCAGATGCCTTTATTGTTATTCCAGTGCAGGAGAGCCTTTAGAGAATGAATTAAGCCATGATGAATTAAAGTCAGTAATTTTTCAGGCAAAGGAGCTTGGGGCAAAGAAGGCAATACTCCTTGGCGGCGGTGAGCCCCTGTTGTATCAGAGATTGACGGATATTATAGGATATATAAATTCTCTTGGACTCCAGCATGCCCTTTTTACAAACGGAACCCTTATTACTGCTGAAATAGCTGATTACCTCTATAAAAACAGGGCATGTGTAGTTATAAAAAGCAACAGCCAGAACCCAGAGATACAGGACTTACTTGCGGGCGTTAACGGTGCCTTTAAGAATATAAAAAGGGGGCTACAACTCCTTATGGATGCAGGTTATCCCGGTGAAAATCACATACTCGGCATCCAGACCGTTATATGCAGACAGAATATTGATGAACTACCATCAATGTGGATATGGGCAAGGGAAAGGGGCATTATTCCTTATTTTGAGACATTGACCTATCAGGGACGGGCAAGGAAGAACCCGGACTTAACTGTTTCTGTATCGGAAATCAAGACCATCTTTGAGCAGTTAGAGATGATTGACAGGGAAAGGTTTGGTATTCTTTGGGAATCTCGCCCCCCCGTTGCAGCCTTTACATGTAAGCGGCACCTCTATAGCTGTCTTGTGAATTCCCAGGGTTATGTGCAGCCCTGCACAGGCATAGATATATCTGTTGGAAATATCAGGGAGCGTCGTCTTGAGGATATACTCAGGAACAGCCCTGCAATTTCCAATCTCAGAAATATCTACAAGAAGATTGAAGGTGTCTGTAAGACATGTGAATATAATCAAGGATGTTATGGATGCAGGGGTAATGCATATCAGATGACAGGCAATTATCTGGCTTCTGACTCTACATGCTGGAGGTGCGAGAAGGTCAGAGATGAAGGTTCTCCTCATATCTGTAAACAATGAAAAAGACCCATATCCGGTAACCCCTATTGGCGTGGCCTATGTTGCAAAGGCACTGAAAGACAAAAATCATGATGTTTGCATCCTCGATCTATGTTTTGTAAAAGACGACTTCATCGCCATTGAAGATTCCTTGAGAGGCTTTTGTCCTGATATTGTTGGCATATCCATCAGGAATGTGGATAACCTTACATATAAGAAAAGCATCTTCTACATGCCGAGGATTAGAAATATTGCTGCCTTCATAAAGGGGCATATACATGTTCCTATAGTGGTTGGAGGATCAGGCTTCTCCATCTTCCCTGAAGACATCATGAAGTATCTCGAAATTGAGATAGGCATCATAGGAGAAGGGGAAACCGCCTTCCCTCTATTTGTTGATGCCATCGGTAATGGCGGCGATGTCTATAATATCCCCAATCTCTGCTGCATCAGGGATGGGCAGTTTTTATCCAATGCCTTACAGTATAATCGTCTTAATTTCCGACCTGACAGGTCTCTTCTGAATAACAGGTCGTATTACGAACTCGGTGGCATGGCTAATATACAATCAAAACGTGGATGTCCCTTTAAGTGTGCCTACTGTACATATCCAAATATTGAGGGCAGCAGGTTAAGGTTGAGGGAACCGGTAGATATAGTTGAGGAGTTAAAGGAGATGCAATCTCTATACGGCATTGACTATATCTTTTTTGTGGATGATATATTCAACTTTCCCGTAGAGCACGCTGCTGCAATATGTGAAGAGATGGCGAGGAGCGGCCTGAGGATGGCATGGACATGCTTTGCCACGCCAATGGGGATGACAGCGGAGCTTGCAACACTTATGAAAAGGGCAGGTTGTATCGGTGTTGAGTTCGGCTCGGATGCCGGCTCGGATATGACATTGAAGGGACTTTGTAAGGGTTTTGCCGCCAATGATATAGCATATGCATCTGAGTGCTGTAAAACTGTTGACTTGCCAAATGCCCATTATATTATAATGGGAGGCCCCGGGGAGAATAAGGCGACTCTTGAGGAGACATTCAAACTCTTTGACAGGATTAAACCGACAGCGGTCATTGCCTTAATTGGAGCAAGGATATATCCAAATACAAGACTCCACGAGATAGCTATAGAAGGAGGCGTGATTGAAAAAGGAAGGGATTTGTTGCAACCTGTATTTTATCTGTCATCAGAAATTGCTGTTGATGCTTTGATACAAAAAGTTTCTGAACATGCAGAACAAAGGAACAACTGGGTGGTGCCTGGGCTAAACATAAGATGTGATAGCGATATGTTAGGTGCATTAAGAAAGATGGGCAAAAAAGGGCCTTTATGGGATATGCTTGAATAAAGTAATGACATTGGAGGTTATATGAAAAAGCTATTTGTAGTAATTGGAGTGTTGTTTTTAGGACTGATTAACAATGCATATGCCATGGAGATAGGGAAATCGTATTATTTGAAAACCGCATTGCATGCCGTCAGAGGAGACGAGATTTACTGGGTGAATTATAATGATACAGCGAAGACAATATTGCTTAAAGCAGGCGAGAAGGTCACGATTACAGAGATTGACAGGCACATTATAAAATTTGACCTGAATGGAAAGATTTATAATTTTGCCTTCACCGAAAAGGGCAATTCAGGATCGGAGGAGATATATAGCAAGTTTTTTACCACCGAGAATATCAACAAAAAGATAGAAGGTTATCCGGATGATATTAAAAGCAAGATAAGAAGGGGAATTGCTGAAAAGGGGATGACAAAGGAGCAGATGTTGCTGGCAGTGGGTTGTCCTGCCATTGTCGACAATCAGAAGACATTTAATCTGGGGTTGAAAGAAATCATGAGCAGTGATAAATGGATATACTACTATAACCGTTTCAACCGCTGGCAGGCCGTATTTGGCAGAGACGGAAAGCTAATCAGCATACAAAATTAATGGGCAGAGTAGTTCTTATTACCGGTGGAAGTAGAGGTATTGGAAGGGCTATCTGCAAGGCATTTGCCGATGCGGGCGACACGGTCATTATAAACTGCACTAAATCAAGGGATGAAGCAGAGGCATTAAGGCAGGAACTGCCATCGGGAGATAATATTATTGACATTGAACAGGCTGATGTATCTGATTACGCCCATGTGAGGCAGATGCTCGCCAGCGTAATACAGAAACATAAGAAAATAGATGTCCTTGTGAACAATGCAGGTATTGTCAGGGACGGTTTTTTAATGCTTATGTCTGAAAAGGACTGGAGTGATGTTATAAATACGAACCTTACCGGGGTTTTTAATTGTTCAAAGGCGGTATCAGAATACATGATAGGTCAGAGGAGCGGAGTTATAATTAACATAGCATCTTTAAGCGGCATTACAGGGCTGCCAGGTCAAACAAATTATTCTGCTGCAAAAGGCGGTGTGATAGCTTTTACAAAGGCTATTTCAAAGGAACTGGCACATTTTAACATAAGGGTGAATGCAGTTGCCCCTGGAATTATAGAGAGCGATATGGTTGATTCTTTGCCAGAAAAGGCAAAGAAGGCATTCCTTGAAAACATACCCCTCAAAAGATTCGGCAGGCCCGAGGAAGTGGCATCTGTTGTCAGATTCCTTGCATCCGATGAGGCCAGTTATATCACTGGAGAAACAATTTGCGTTACCGGAGGATTACCTTAATTGTCTGAAATTGTCCAGAAACTGAAAGAATTGATGATAACGAGATTAAAGCTTAAGGTCGGAGCAGATGAGATAAATGAAGACACACAACTCTTCGGCACCGACGGATTGGGGCTTGATTCCATAGATGTACTGGAATTGGTGGTGGGGATAAAAAGGGAATTTGGTGTGGACATAACAGACAAAGAGACTGCACAGAAGGTCTTCACATCTGTAGGTAATATAGCGAAATACATACAAGAAAACAGATGACAGACTTGAATGCTTTGCCAGTAACTATCCTGCCCCATTCATATCCGTTTGTTCTAATTGATAAAATAATTGAATTTGAAAAAGGCAAGCGGATTATATGCCTTAAGAATGTGACTATCAATGAAGAGTTCTTTACAGGACACTTCAGGGATAATCCTGTCATGCCCGGCGTTTTGATAATAGAGGCAATGGCACAGGCATCAGGGCTGATAATAGGTGATGAGAAAACAGGTGCGTACCTTACAAGGGTAAAGGATGCAAGATTTAAAAAACCTGTTATCCCTGGCGACCAGCTTATCATAAAATCATCTCTATCACAGGGCTTTCATCCCCTTTATGTCTTTGATGTCATGGCATATGTTAAGGAAGAGATAGTTTCCGAGGCAGAAATAACTCTAACCATTGTGTGAATATGCGGGGTGTAGGAACAGATATAGTGATGATTTCAAGGATCGAGCACTGGGTTAAGGATGCGGTAATGCTTGAGAAGGTCTTCACTGAGGAAGAGAAACTGTATTGCTTAAAAAAGAAGCATCCCCATAAACACCTCGCCTCCTTTTTTGCTGTAAAGGAGGCATTTATGAAGGCAATCGGCACCGGCTGGAGTAATGGCGTGGGATGGAAAGATATAGAGGTGATTAATAAAGAAGGAGTCCTTTCAGTGAAGCTTTCTAATGGAGCTAAAGAATTATGTGATGGGCAGAGAGTATTTGTAAGCACGAGTTTTTCAAGTGCTTTAGCAATTGCCACAGTGGTAATTGATGGAAATTTTTGAAAGCAAAATATGAAGCATGTCAATTGTAATCTCTGCGGTATAGATAAGACCCGCCTTATTGCTATTCAGAACGAATATAAAGTTGTTCAATGCCCCGACTGCGGGCTTGTATATGTAAATCCAAGACCAACCACTGATATGCTCATAAAGCTTTATAATGATTATCATCAAAGGGGCGGTAAGGATGAGCATTCATGGGCAATGCTCATGGAGGGAAACTTTAAAGAGGTGTCAGTATTTCTGAACAAACTATTCCATGAAAGGGGAAATCTCCTTGATATAGGCTGTGCCTATGGGCATTTTATAGAGATGATGAAGGGGTATGGATGGTCGGTTACAGGCATTGACCCCTCATCAGAAGCCATAGCATCTGCCAGGAAGAAAGACCTCCATGTCTTTGAGACAACCATTGAGGATGCTGTATTCCCGGAGGCTTCCTTTGATGCGGTAACAGCTTTTTATATCCTTGAACATCTCGCTGATCCGCTTTCTGCACTGAAAAAGATATTTAATATACTGAAACCCGGAGGTATCGTTGTTTTAAGGATTCCTCATACAACGCCTGTAGTGAAATTCCTTACATTTTTTGGTATAAAAAATAATCTCTATGACCTGCCCTACCATTTATACGATTTTTCTCCAGAGACCATAAGATTGCTGCTTGAAAAAGCAGGATTCTCATTAATCAGTGTAAGGCCGGGAAGACCAACCCTTCCGAAAAGGTATGTAGAGAGGCTAATATCAATAGTCTCTGGCAATTTTTCCCGTTTTATCTTTGCTGTGAGCATGAGTAAATTGCTTCTGCCCGGAACGAGTAAGACTGTTATAGCTACCAGACCTTAGATTCAGGTAAAATAAACAGCTTATGGAACGCCTCTTGAAAAAGATTGCCCATTTTGTCTTCTTACACCACAGAGGGATCGTTTTTGTCTTTTCCCTGCTGACGGTAATCTCTATTATTACTGTTTTTAAAATGGAGATCAAATCAGATATTATACATGTCCTTCCGAGTGGCAATAAAATTGTTTCACAGTTCAGGGACTTCACAGAAAAATATGGCATGCTGGACAAGGTTACTGTGGTTGTGGAATCCGGCAGCAATGCCATTGATGAACATATTGACCTTATAGAGAATCTCTCCAGAAGGCTCAGCGAATCTCCCCTGATAGAATATGTAGACTACACTCCCATAAAGGTCAAAAGTGACTTCTTCATGAAGCATTTCCCTCTATTTCTTGATGAAAGGGGGTTAAAACAACTCAAAGAAAGGCTCTCCACGGCTGGCATTGAACAGCAGGTCAGGCTGAACTACCAGAGATTGCTCTCACCCTTCAGTTCACCTCTTGATTCTGAGTTGATCGCAAAAGACCCCTTAAATTTGAGGGGAATTATTATGGAAAGGCTGAAACGCTCCGGCAGTGACAGCACGATTGACCTTAGCGCTGGATATTATTTTACAAAGGATCACTCCATGGCATTCATCTTTGTGAAGCCGAAGGGCAAGAGTAGGGATATGGCCTTTGTGAAAAGATTCAAAAAGGAGATGGCTGACATTATTCGTTTATCCCTGTTGGAGAGCAATAATCCCCCGGATATAAAAATAGGAGTTACCGGTGGACATATCCTTTCAGAAGAGATAAGGGGAGTCATTCAGCATGATATTATCAGCTCTTTTCTCTTGTCAGTCTTTCTTATAGGATTGCTTATTCTGGTGGTTTATCGGGTTAGGGTGGTAACCCTCTTGATAATCGGATTCACAATGCTTGCCTCCCTTGCCGCAACGCTTGCATTCGCCTATTTCGTATTTGGCAGCCTGAACATTGTTACAAGCATTGTTGCTGCGGTTCTTATCGGTTTATATGTGGACTATTCCATGCATACATTAAAGCGATTTGGAGATGAGCTGCAAAAGAGCAATGATTCTCTTAAGTCGCTGGAGATTACTCTTACAAAGACAGGGCCTGCTTTTGTCGTTTCTGCCATTACGACATCTCTCTCCTTTTTCAGCATTATCGTCACCAGGTTCGAGGGGTTGTATGAACTTGGAGTTGTTGCAGGGATGGGTGTCCTGTTATGCCTCATATCCACACTTTTTTTGATGAGTTCGCTGCTTGTATGGACAAGCAAGGGCGGCTTTCAGAACCTGTATAAAGGGAAAGACGCATCTGGTGTGGAAACCTTCACTAATTTTGTTGTATCAAGACCACGACATATAATTTTTATGAGTTTCTTTTTAATTGTATTTGCCGGATTTGGCATAGCTAGGTTAGGCTTTGACAGCAATCCTGAACATATTGGCATTAAGGGCAGCCAGTCCATGGCACTGGGAGAGGCAGTTAACCAAAGGCTTAATAAAAATGGTGAACCAATGGCAATTGTAGTAAAGGGTAAAGATAAAGAAGACCTTGCACATAACTTTGATTCCCTCGAGAGAATGCTTTCCATGTGGAAAACGGATGGGTTAATCAAAGGGTATGACTCCCCGGGCATATTTCTTCCTCCACCTGCTGTTCAGAGGCAGATATTGAATAGCCTTAAAGAGATAAAAGATACCATAACGGCTAACAGGCTTGAAAATGCCCTCACATCTGCCCTGCAGAAAAGGGGTATGGATTATGACAGGGATTATATCCGTACATATCTGGATAAGATCACAAACGCCGTAACCAATGACAGGCCAATCGGATTAGAGGAAATAGAGGACATCTCTGATCCAAGGATCAGGCACTTTTACAACAGGGACGACATATCCATTGCAGCCTATATTTACCCATCCCGGGAGGAATGGGATAGGGATGGATTGTATACACTGCAGAAAGATATCAGATTAAGAGGACGGGACTGGACATTGCTTGGAAGACCCGTTCTTTTCAACGAGATAAAGTCATCTATTCTCTGGGGAAGTGCGCTGGCTATCATCGTTACCCTCATTTCTAATTTCATCATTCTTTATCTGGCTTTCAAAAAATTATTTTATGTCGGATTAATCCTGCTGCCTGTTACAGTTGGATTCCTTCTTACCATCGGGATACTCGGATTTGCAGGCATCCCCTTTAACTTCATTAATGTGGGCACCATTGCCCTTATCTTTGGTTTCGGTGTTGACTATGGCATTTATGTAATGCAGGCGTATCTTAAAGAAGATGAAAGGGACATAGGCAACGCCCTCAGAATAACAGGAAAGAATGTGATGATGTGTGCTGCTACCACTGTTGCGGGTTGTGGAAGCCTTGTAACAGCTAAATTCATCGGGATTGCATCCATAGGAAGTGTTTTAAGTATTGGTGCTCTCTCCTGCGCTTTTACCGCATTGATCGTATTGCCGGCCATTCTTTATCTGAAAAGAGGAAACGGGAATGAAGGATTTTGATGTTATAGTCATAGGAAGCGGAATCGGAGGACTTATAAGTGCAGGAATTCTCACTTCCAGAGGGTTGAAAACACTGGTACTTGAGAGACATATCACACACGGAGGTTATCTTGCCTCATTCAAAAGGAAGGAGTTTGTTTTTGACTCTGCCGTGGACTGTATATCAGGGGTTACCGCTGGCGGATTGATATATAAGGTGCTTGATCTTCTTGATGTCTATAAAAATATTAGTTTTGTAAGGGTAGATCCAGTGAGGGAGAGCATCTTTCCGGATATTGAGGTCATTGTGGATGCTGATGTGAATGCATACGTTGAAAGACTTTCAACATTATTTCCACGGGAATCAGGAAGAATTCAGAAATTCTTTGAAACGGTCAGCAGTGTTTGCGGTGAGACAATGTTAGCAACGGATATGCTCATTTCCGGAAGACTTGCGTTGAATAATATCCCGCCACAGATATTAAAGTTCATGGGCATTAGTTATAAAGACTTATTGGATGGGTATCTCAATGATTTCAGACTGAAGGCAATACTTTCTGACAGATGTCCGTTTATAGGGCTCCCGCCGTCAAAGGTTTCCGCCCTCTCCATGATTGCCATGATCATGAGCTATTTCAAGCTCGGTGCTTATCGTCCTGTGGGCGGCTTTCAAAGGCTTGCTGATGTTTTAGCAGAGGGGATTCGCAAAAACGGTGGTGCTGTTATTCTCGGAGATGGGGCGAAGACGATCCTTCTGGATGAAAATAATAATTGTTACGGTGTTAGATGCGACAACAATGAAGAATATACATCAAGATATGTTATATCCAACGCTGATTTTAATTATACATTCGTCAAACTGTTAGGTGGAAAATATGCAGCCATTGCAGAAGAGATGAATAGAGATATTGGTGTTTCAACATCATTCTTTATCGTTTATGCCGGCATCAAAGGGGAGATCAATACCCACTCAAGTGTTGGGTATTTCCCTTCATATGATATGGAGGGCTTTTTCAGTCCTGAAGTATCATTTACAGATGAATCAACTATCGGGATAACAGTAGCCACTCTGGAGGATAAATCCCGTGCCCCTGCTGGTTGTCATACAGTGGTAATACACGAAATGGTGGAGGCATCTGATAGACATTTTGATAAAACGCAATGTACAGATATTGTTTTAAAAAGGGTTGAAAGGGTTATACCCGGCTTAAAGGACAGAATTGTGGTGCTGGATTCAGCTACGCCGCAGACCCTCCAGCGATATACAGGCAATTTTAAAGGTGCCGCCTTTGGCTGGAGGCAGATTCCTGGTTTCAGAAATATGCAGAGGCATGACATAAAAAATCTCTACATTGCCGGCCATTGGGGTGATATGGGCGGCGGGGTTTTGGCTGCTGCATATTCAGGCGCCAGGGCAGCGAGTGAGATTCTCGCGAGGGAGGGCATGAGGGTTGACATCTAATCTCTGTGTCATAATTCCAGCTTATAATGCATCTAAAACCATAGGAAGTGTGGTGGAAGGCGCATTAAAGTATGTTGATAAGGTTATTGTTGCCGACGACGGATCTGTGGATGATACTGCAATTGCTGCTTCCCGTGCAGGGGCAGAGGTAATCAAAATAGGGAGAAACAAAGGTAAGGGGAATGCATTAAGAGTGCTTTTTCACAAGGCGGTAAAAGATGGGTACGATGCGGCAATAAGTATGGATGCAGATAGCCAGCATGACCTTGACGATATACCTCTTTTTATCAATATGTGGAGCATGTATCCGGAAGATATAATTGTTGGTTCCAGGATGCATGAGAAGGAGAAGATACCGAGGGCAAGGTATAACTCAATGCATATAGCGCGGTTTTACATCTCCCTCGCTGCAAACCAATTTGTAGAAGATACCCAGTGCGGATTCAGGCTTTATCCCCTTTCATTAATAAAAAAGCTGTGTCTGACAACAGAGAAATATGTTACAGAGACAGAAATATTAATGAAGGCAGGAGACATGGGGGCTGCAATACGGTTTGTTAATATCAAGACCATATATGGAGACAATGGCAGCCATTTCAGGCCGATAATGGATATTACTGCAATCACCGCTTATGTAATCTCTTATCTCCACATCAAATGGTTTAAAGAAGGGCTAACCTCAAATAAATCATTTACATATTACAAAAATAATATTCATGATGTGGTAAGAAGATTCAAAATAATTGACCGCATCTTTCAGACCGTAACTGCCTTTACCGCACTTCCAGCAACTGTGCTGTTTTTGATCGAATACACACTTCTGTTTCCAATCATTAATAACTACTCAGCTATTAGAAAACTCAACTGTGGATTCTTTAAAATTACCCTCGCAACACATATGCTGCCTGTATTACTAATTGTAACTATACTTGAAAGGATATTGAATCCATTTAAACTTAAAATCAACCTTGTAGACGGATTCATAAAGAAATTTTATCCGCACATCTGGGGAAGATAGTTATGATAAAAAAGTTCTGCAGGAGAATCATATTCCGACATCGGAGACCCTGAACTTGATTCAGGGTAAGGTGCTGAGCGCACTTTAACGGTTGAATCATACAGAGTCCTTTCTGTATGATTAAAGTCATAGACTAAGTGTGAAAGAAGCTATTAAAGTAAAATTAAGAACTAAGAATAAGGAGGCAAGATGTTTAAGGAAAGGGTTGAAGAGGTCTTAAACAAGATAAGGCCGTTGCTCCAGAGAGATGGTGGTGATGTCCAGCTTGTTGAGGTTCAGGATAGCGGTGTTGTAAAGCTCAGGCTTATTGGTGCATGTGCTGGCTGCCCGATGTCTACGATGACACTTAAGAATGCTATAGAGGCTACGCTAAAACGGGAGATCCCTGAAGTTATATCTGTGGAATCGGTGTAAGGGAAGTGAGAAGTAAGAGTGGAGTGGAGGTATCATGGAACGGATAATTGTCTGGTATCTCAGAATGAGCCTGATTTATTTGTTTTCAGGCGCTTTTTTGGGTCTCAAGATGGTCATGTGGCCGGATAGTGCTGCCTACTATAGGTCTGTCCATGTCCATCTAAATCTCTTGGGTTTTATGGCAATGATGATTTATGGGGTCGGCTATCATATTTTACCGAGGTTTAGCGGAAGGCCCGTATACAGCCCATTGATAGTGCGGGTTCAGTTCTGGTTTGCTAATGCAGGCCTTCTGGGAATGGCAATAAGCTGGCCCTTTATTGCTAAAAATGTAATGCCGCTGATGTTTAATTCTGTGCTAATCCTGTCGAGCATCTTAGCGTTTATTGCCGTTATCCTGTTTGTGTACAATATCCTTAAAACAGTAAAAACTGCATAAGAATCAACTCTCATTCCCTCTCCCTTGATGGGAGAGGGTAAGGGTGAGGGTGATTATGATTTAAATCATGGATGAGGGGCCCGAATTTATATTAAGGTGAAATTACGAAGAAACTAAGAGGAGGTGTGGCTATGGAGACTAAGGTAAGCATTACAAAAGACTCGATAATAGGCGATGTCATCAAGGCTGTCCCAGGGGCAGATAAGGTTATTGAGAAGCATTTTGGAGGTGGCTGTTTTACCTGCCCTGGCATTAAGGTGGAATCTATTTCCTTTGGAGCTATGATGCATAACATGGACCCCGAAAAGATCGTTGAAGAGATAAAGAAACTTGAGGAGGGAAAATGAGCGAACACAAGTGTTTGAATTGTGGGTCAGGCAGCGAAGACAGGGTGCTTATTCCGTGTGAATATAAGGGCGAGGCACTTTATGTCTGTGTAAGGTGCCTGCCTGTCCTTATTCACGGTGCCCACTAAAATACACAAAAGGCAAATACAAGAAAACCTTAAAGTTTTAAATTAAGAGTTGACATTTAAGCCCCTTTATTATATAAAGAAATATATGAGAAGGGCTTTTTTGTTACCCTTATGTTTTATCTTTTTATTGACCAGGGCTGAGGCTGCTGAAGAAGTTTCTGTTAAAGACCTTCGTTACTGGTCAGATGAATCCTACACAAGGGTTGTTATTGATTTAGATGGCCCTGTGACGTTTACCGAAAATCGCCTTTCAAACCCCGACCGCCTGTATTTTGACCTGAAAGGTTGTAAATTATCAAAAGATGTAGATACCAGTTTTGACATAAGCAATGGTATTTTGAAGAGCATCAGGGTTGGACAGTTTGACAATGATACGGTGAGGATTGTGCTCGACCTCGGGAAATTCGAGCGCAACAATGTGTTTGTACTGGAGGATCCATATCGGTTTGTTATTGACATATACGGAGAAGTGAGGGAGGATACTTCTCCAGCAGACCGTGAGCTGTCCGGCTCAGTCGTTCGCCTGCCGTCTGTAGAGCGGAAGTCTTTCAAAAGACTACCTGGAGTCAGAAGGGTAGTGATAGACCCTGGCCATGGAGGTAAAGATGCAGGCGCCATTGGCCCGAGGGGCCTTTATGAAAAAGACGTGGTCCTTGATGTAGCAAAAAAACTGAAGAAGATTCTTACAGAGAAACATAAAATAGAGGTAATCCTTACGAGGGATAGGGATATTTTTATTCCCCTTGAAGAGAGGACAGCCATTGCAAATTCCCAAAAAGCGGACCTCTTCATATCCATCCATGCGAATGCAAACCCCAGAAGGGATGTAAGGGGAATTGAGACCTATCTGCTTAACTGGACAAATGATAAGGAAGCCATGAGGGTTGCTGCGAGGGAAAACGCAATCTCTATTGAAAAAATGCAGAGGGTTCAGAATGACCTCCAGGTAATTCTCAGTGACCTGGCAAGGGATAACAAACGAGATGAGTCAATGAGACTTGCCCACAATGTACAGACTTCAATTATAAATACACTTAAATCAGACTATCAGAAGATAGTAGACAACGGTGTCAAGCATGCCCTTTTTTATGTGCTCGTTGGTGCTCAGATGCCTTCTATCCTGGTTGAGATTTCTTTTATAAGTAATCGTGAGGAAGAAAAGAGACTTTCAAGTGCTTTATACAGGAAGAAGATTGCTGAGGCAATTGCTGGAGGGATCCATGAATATAGAAGTCTGTCTGAGCATGTAGCAAAAGTTAATGGCAGATTTTAGCCCCAGAGCCAAAATCCTCGCTTATATCGGTCTTGTCCTTTTGCTATTCATATTTCGTTCCATTCCGCTTTATCTCTTAATCCTTGCAGTAAATTTTTTTCTCTTATTCAAGCTTCCTGTGAAAACCATAAAGAAAGGCTGCCTTCCTATAGTTATTTTCCTTGCATTTACATTTTTGAGCAATGCCCTATTCCAACACGGCAGGGTTATTGCGGAGATTTTAGGTCTTTATATAACTTATGAAGGAATTGAAAGGGCAAGTTATCTTACGCTCAGGCTCTTGATATTGATCCTTGGCGCCAGGGTTCTCACAGCCACAACCCCTGCAGAGGACATGGTCAAAGCCTTTGGCGGACTCCTGGGCCCTGTAGGAAGGCTTGCCCCTGTTAAAGAGTTTATAGCAACTACAGCCCTTACCCTCCGTTTTCTGCCTATGATTTACAACGAGGCCCAGGGACTTTACAAAGAGGCAATGGCGGATTATCCTAAGGTAAGCCTTATGGATAAAATAAAACTATCCACTTCCCTCCTTGTCCCCCTGTTTGAGAGAAGCGCAAAGAAGGCCGAAGAGTTATCCTCAGGGGAAGGCATTGAAGTTTGATTTTTTACTTGCAGGTGGCCTTATTGTCGATGGCACCCCGCCAACGGCGGGGCCAAAAACATCTGATATTGGCATCAAAGGTGACAGGATAGAAGCGATTGGCCATCTTTCTAAGTCTGATGCAGAGATGGTCATAGATGTTAAAGGACTCTGTATAAGCCCTGGTTTTATTGACTGCCACTGCCATTCTGAGTTTACAGCCCTCGCTGACCCGAGAGCTGCGGCCAAGGTCACTCAGGGTGTGACAACCGAGATAAATGGAAACTGCGGCCTTTCATCTACACCCCTTTCTGGAGATGCCCTTGAGCAAAGGGCAGGAGATTTTAAAGAACTCGGCATAAAGGAAAGATGGGGAAGCCTTACAGAGTATTTTGAAATCCTGAGTAAGAAGAAAATTGCAATAAATTTCATGACACTCACCGGCCATGGCAATCTCAGGGCATCTGTAATAGGATATGTAGATGCAGTGCCGACATCAAGCGATATGAGAAAAATGAAAACACTTTTAAAAGAGTCTTTGAGTCAGGGCTCAGTCGGCCTTTCAACAGGACTTATTTATCCGCCTGGGGTTTATGCAAAGACAGATGAGATTGTCGAACTTGCAATGGAAGCTGCCAGCTCAGGAGGAATATATACAACCCACTTAAGGAGCGAGGGCGATAAGTTACTGGAGGCTGTTGATGAAGCAATAAAAATCGGAATGGACTCAGGAGTTCATGTGCACCTGTCCCATTTAAAGACAAGCAGGGAAAACAACTGGTCAAAGCTCGAAAAGGTCTTTGAGCAGATTGAAAAGGCACACCAGATGGGCATTAAACTCACCTGCGACAGGTACCCCTATATTGCTGCGAGCACTGATCTGGACAGTGTTCTGCCAGAGTGGGCATACGAGGGTGGCAGGGACAAAGAGCTATGGAGGCTAAAATACAAAAGAGAAGAGCTTAAAAAAGCCATACTCGATTTACATCCAGAGCGCTCTTACTGGGAAAAAATAAAGATTTCATCTGTTGCCCTCAAGAAAAACAAATGGATGGAGGGGAAGAGCCTTTCGGACATTGGAGAAGCCATGAAAAAGCATCCTGTTGACTGTGTGTTTGATATTCTTCTTGAAGAAGAACTCAGAGTAGGTGCTATTTTTTTCACAATGAATGAGGACAACCTTAGGGCGATTTTGAGGAAAGACTATGCTATGATAGGCTCTGACAGCTCTGGTAGGAGTTTTGACGGTGTCACTGCAAAAGGGAAACCCCATCCGAGGGGTTTTGGAACATTTCCGAGAATACTTGGCAAGTATGTAAGAGAAGATGCTGTTTTATCGATAGAAGATGCTATTTATAAAATGACAGGATTGCCTGCAAAGGTCTTTAAGATTAAGGAAAGAGGTATTCTCACCGGGGGATATTTTGCGGACATTGTGGTCTTTGATCCTGAAAAAATTAAAGATACAGCAACTTTTGAAGAGCCTTTTCAGAGGCCGTTGGGTATTTATTATGTATTTGTAAATGGAATACCGGCTTTGTGGGAAGGTGAGCCAACAGACGCTATGGCAGGCAGGGTTCTGAAACGTGCATCATAGCCCGCTTATTGGAATTACAGGTGACAGTGAGCCTGTCCCGAGTTCTTCGGGAAGGGAGGTTTATTCGATAAAGCTTTCTTATGCAGCCGCAATAGAGGCAGCCGGCGGCTGTCCTGTGTTTATCCCGCCTTTGGCAGAAAATTTATCCCCCATAATTTCTGATAAGATTGATGCACTTTTGATTTCAGGAGGCGGCGATATAGAGCCTGCTTTTTATGGAGAAGAGTTAAAGGCGGCTCTGAACCCTGTTTCAAAAGAGAGATTTATTTTTGAGAAAGCGCTGCTTAAAGAAATAATTGGCTTAAAAAAGCCAGCCCTCGGGATATGTTATGGAATGCAGTTTTTAAATGTGTTTTTTGGTGGAAGCCTTTATCAGGATTTGCCCCTTCAGAGACAGAACAAGCTCGACCACAAATCAGGGCATGAGGTTGAAATTTACAAAGAGAGCAAGTTGTATTATATTTTAAAGAAAGAAAGTATTGCTGTGAATAGCACCCACCATCAGGGTATAAAGAAACTCGGAGAAGGCATATTTAAATCTGCGTGGTCTTCAGATGGCCTGATAGAGGCAATTGAACTTGAGACATACCCATTCCTTTTAGGGGTTCAATGGCATCCTGAAAGGCTTTCTGATGAACCATCAGGGGCATTGTTTAAGGCATTTATTGAGGCTTGCAGATGAAGGCTGAACATCTATCTACAATAATCTCTCTTGCTATAACTGCAGGGCTCTTTTATTTGTTCTATATGATCTTAAGCCCTTTTCTTACTCCAATTGCGTGGGCCATGGTTTTGAGCATTACATTTTATCCCCTTTACAGAGTTTTCTTAAAAGTGTTTAAGCGGTCATGGGCTGCTTCACTGGTTACGCTTATAGTGATCCTAATCATTATCATCGGGCCTTTTGGTTATCTCAGCACTGCCCTTGTTAAAGAAATATCTGAGACTTACAGGACAATCGAAGAAAAAGGGCCACAGGTAATAGCAGATCTTCAGAGACATCCTGTAGTTACAAAATTAGGTGAAAAACTGGAGTCGTATATCGGGCCTGTTAGCCTTGATCTCAAAGATGCGGCTATAAAAAACCTGAAGGCCCTTAGCAAAAAAATTGGCGAGGGCACTGCCAACCTTTTTAAAAACATTCTTGTCTTCGCTGTAAGTTTTCTTATTATGGCCATGACAATTTTCTTCTTTCTAAAGGATGGTAATGCCATTATTGGATACATCAGGGGGCTTCTTCCATTTTCCGATGCTCAGAAAATAAAGCTTGAAAACCAGGCCAAGGAGATGGTAATTGCAACAATATATGGCGGCGTTACAGTAGCAATTATTCAGGGCATTCTTGGTGGACTTGCTTTTCTGGTTCTCGGTCTTCCATCCCCGATATTCTGGGGCTCAGCGATGTCGATACTCTCCCTTATTCCAATTTTCGGGACATTTATTGTCTGGGGACCGGCAGGGGTAATACTCATTTTAAGCGGAAGTTATGCAAAGGGCATAGGGCTTCTCCTCTTTGGCTTTTTAATAATCGGCATGGTTGACAATATATTAAAGCCAATCATAATAGGAGGTAAGACAAAGCTTAACACGCTGCTTATATTCTTCAGCGTGCTTGGAGGGATTAAACTTTTCGGCTTTATAGGATTTATCCTCGGGCCCTTAATAGTAGCCCTGTGCCTCTCCCTTTTAGAGATATACAGATCAGATACAAAAGGAGGAGAAGATGCTTACACACAGTGAACTTAAAGAACTTTCGGTTATAAGCGGAAACGGCGATTTCTTCATTAGCCTTTACCTTAATGTGAATCCAATTACAAACCCGAAAGGGGACTATGTTATACATTTCAAGAATCTCTTAAAGGACATAATGGGAAAGGTCGGGAAAGATATTGAGAAAAGAGTGAAGGGCGACCTTGAAAAGATTGAGGCTTATCTTACAGGTAACAAGAGGGAGTTTAAAAAAGGCCTGGCACTTATAAGTTCTTCACCGCGCGGGTTATGGAAAAACTACCACCTCTCCCTTCCTGTAAAAAACGAGCTTATAATTGATAAGACTCCTTATGTGAAACCCCTTGTTGATTTACTTGACAATTATCAGAGATATGTAACTCTGCTTGTTGCTAAGGAGTCTGCAAGAATTTTCCTGATTCACTTAGGAGAAATCGAGGAATACACCGAGGTCTTTACCGCGGATATCCCTGGCAAACATAAAAAAGGTGGGTGGTTTGCCCTCAAGCAGAACAGGTATGAGAGACACATAGACTACCACGTAAGCCTTCACATGAAAGATGTTGTAAAGGCCGTCGAGGAGCTCCTTCACAGGGAGTATATCGGCATGATAATAATTGGCGGGGCTGAGCAGGCTATTGTAAAGGTCAAAGGCTTGTTGCCACAGGTAATTCTTGATAAGGTCATAGGTCAATTCCCGGCAGAGATGTTTGCAGGTGAAAATGACATACTCAATATGTCCATGAAGATAATGGAAGAATTTGAGAAAAACAAAGAGCAGATGATAGTGGATGAACTAATTACAAGGGCAATGAAAAACAATATGGCTGTGATAGGACTTGAAGATGTCCTCGCCAGCATCCAGGAAGGCAGTGTCATGAAACTTGTTTTTTTACGCGGCAGCACAGCTCAGGGATTCATGTGCACTAATTGTGGCTTTCTGACATCGCAGGCGCTGAAAAACTGTCCGTACTGCAAGGGAGTTTTTGAGGCAGTAAGTTATCTTATTGATTTTGCTGTACAGAAGGCAGTAGAGCAGGGAGCCCTGATAGAGGTGGTTACAGACAGTAAAAAACTTGCAGATGCTGGCGGGATAGGCGCCTTTTTGAGATTTTAGTAGTGAACTGCAGGGCCATCTCAAGCACTTACCCTGTTTCTTCCTCCTGATTTTGCCCTGTATAATGCCTTGTCTGCCCTGTCTACAACAGATATCCACTTGCTGTTAAGGTCAGTTTTCTTGTCAAATGCTGCTATCCCGCAGCTTATTGTTACAATGCTGAATTCCGAGCCTTTATGCTCAATCCGCAGTGACTCTACGCTCCTTACAATCCTCTCTGCTGCAATCGTTGTATCATTGATTTCTTGTTCAGGCAGGATGATTATTATCTCCTCGCCTCCGTACCTGAAGATTTCATCTGAAAGGCGGAGTGTTTCTTTCAATGTCTCTGCAATAGTCTTTAATATATTATCGCCCTGGATATGGCCGTATATGTCATTATACTTCTTGAAATAATCTATATCGCACATTATCACGCCGTAGCCCTCGCTGTATCTGCGCGCCCTGTCGTGAATCCTCTCTATAGCTTGATGAAAATATCTTCTGTTCCTTATCTGCATGAGCGGGTCAATGCAGGCAAGCTCTTCAAGCCTCTTTTCAAGCTCTAAGATTCTCATCCCTGTCATAACCCTTACCCTGAGCTCCTCCCTCTCAAACGGCTTTGTTATATAATCATCAGCGCCTGAATCAAGGCCCTGCACAACATCCTCCTTTTTATCCTTTCCTGTAAGAAGAATAAAATATATATATCCTGCTTCATTCATGAGCCTTATCTTCCTGCACAGCTCCACGCCGTCAAGGACAGGCATCATCCAGTCAGCAATCACAAACTTA
>JACROP010000117.1 GCA_016214385.1 Nitrospirota bacterium | reverse complement strand
TTATTTCTTACAGGCTCAGAAAGAGATACGGGCGCTTTACGAGAACGACAGGGAGATCGTTTTCTATATTCGTCAGTTACAGGTCAAGTTAGAGAAGAAGTATTATCATTGGATAACAAACAATGCAATAATTGGGCTTTTAAAGCTTGGCTATTTGAAAGACTTGAGAATACCGAAAGAGAAAGGGACATCCACACGTTTTTTTATTCATCGGGCGAATAGATATGCTCGGCGAACTATAAATAGAATGGAAAAAATAATAGAAGAATATTCACAGGATCACATCACTCGGAGTTGTGGGCATAGGGCAGAGGATTTATTCTTCAAGGCTCTCGCGATGCGCGGATTCATGCACAAAGCGACCAAGGTTAAGGAGTATGAGGGAAGAAGGTGGGAAAAAACAGGGCATGACTTGGATTTCGTATTCGAGAAGGACGGCATCACGTATGGTTGCGAAATAAAGAATACCTTGGGCTATATAGATAAGGAAGAACTGGAAGTAAAGCTTGAAATGTGTGCCTTTTTTGGAATAAAGCCGTTGTTCATAATGAGATATTCACCAAAGACTTATAACAGAATGATTTATGAGCAGGGAGGGTTTGCGTTAATTTTTGAAACCCAGATTTATGAGCTGAGTCAAGCGAAACTTGTTCAAACGCTGAAGGAAGTCTTGGGGTTGCCAGTGATTTGCTCTAAAGCTATACCAGATGGAATAATTGATCGTTTTGAAAAGTGGCATAACCAGAAAAAGGTGTGAATTTGAAAATGAATTCACAGGCATCGAGGGTTAACTTATTGGAATTAAAGGAGAAGCTGAATGCCCCTATGAATACTATAATGTCTATCTCTCTTGGTTCTGAGGTGCCTGCAACAACAGATAACACAACATTGGCACTCTGGCCCTTCGGGAAACAACCGATCTTTTTCCGGATTTCTCGACTGTGGCCCGGTTGTTTCGCCAATGAGAAACGAACGCTACTTGCGAAGTTGTGCCGGCGCCTTTCGGGAGCTATGCCCGGTTTTTTCCTCATGAATTATCTACCACGGGATAGTTCACATAATAGACATTTGTCTTGACAGATGTCTGAAACACGGGCTATACTATGCTGTATTAGCAGGGTCGATAGTAAGTATAATGTTTGCGGAGGTAGCCATGATGGAGATAAAAGAAACGGTAAGAAAGAGAAGACGCCTGAGTCCTGGAGAAAAGTATCGAAATATAACGGCGCCAGGAAGGGTTAAACCCCGGGTAGTAATAAAGCACTTTGAGGCTTTGGGGCTGGACTTAAAAACATTGGCGTTGTGTCTGCTCGTCAACCCCAAAACCATACAACGATGGCAAGATGCAATCGCCGAGCCAAATGAGGCGGCACTGCGCTCCTTAGATAAGCTTGAAGCAATGTATCAGTTGGCAGCGAGCCTGCTTAAAAAGGATTTGTGGAAAACCTGGTTTCACTCCCCTAACAAGACATTAGGGGAGGAGCGTCCGGTGGATTTATTGAGGCGTGGTGAAGTGGATCAGGTTAGGAATGTGCTTGGAATGCTGAAATGGGGAATTTACTCTTAGCGCATGGCAGCGCGGCTCAATCTCGCGGCGTTATCCTCTCTTACGCCTCTTCCCTTTGAAAAATCTGTTTACAGGGTTGTTTTTCAAAGCCTTCGAGGTAAGATTCTTTCTACTGAAGGCAACCGATATTACCCTGGCCGTTATCACTTAGTAGGAGAAACTGGAGTTCTCTACAGTTCACTTAAAGAGGAGATTGCAATAAAAGAGATCGAACGCCATGCCCCACGGAACATGTGGGAAGAAAAGTTGGTTGTAGGTGAGATTAATATCAGGCTTTATAAGGTGCTGGACCTTACGCAGGCCTCTAACCTTAAAAAACTTGGACTGTCAAGAGAGAACCTTATTTCGCCTGATTATTCGACCACCCAGGCTATTAGCCTGGCAGCAAGACAGGCTGGACTCCAGGGGCTCATCGTGCCATCGGCTACCAGCCAGGGTGACAATCTGATCGTTTTTGAGAATAATCTTGGCGAAGGATGTTTTATTGAGATTAAAAAAGCATTTCGCTCTACAAAATCACTGATAGTAAGATACATTTTCAGAGGTGAGGAACTAAATGGCAGAAGTAATTCCTTTCAAGGGTGTCCTTTATAATCCAGCACGGGTGACTGGCAGTGCTGTTACAGCCCCGCCCTATGACATAATCACGCCTGAATTTAAAGAGACTCTTTATGGCAGGAGCCCTTATAATATTGTGCGCATTGACTTTGGAAAAGACCTGCCAGCAGACAATGAAAAGGAAAATCGCTACACAAGGGCCAGGGATACCCTGAACAAATGGCTTAAAGAAGGTATTTTGATAAGAGATGCCGAGCCTGCTTTTTACTGCTATGAGGCAACATATACCATTGAGGGTATTAGGAAACAACTGAGAGGTTTTATAGGTGCAGTCAAGCTTGAGGAGCTTGAAGGCGGCAGTATCCATCCACATGAAATGACACACTCAAAGCCAAAGACAGACAGGCTCAACCTCTTGCGATTTTGCAAGGCAAATATCAGCCCCATATTTGCTCTTTATAGCAGCCCTGAGAGGCATGCCTCATCAATTCTTGTTCAGGTCGCAAAAGTCGGTACGACTCGCAACCGAGATAATGCCTTTATTGAAAGTGCTGATGAGGGCGGCTTTATACATAGATTGTGGGCTATAAAGGACAAAAACCACATAGATGAAATTAAAAAAGAACTCTCTGACAAGGCAGTTTTTATAGCTGACGGACATCATCGGTATGAAACTGCCCTTGACTTCAGAAATGAGATGAAAGAGAAAGGCTTTTTAAAAACCGGTCTTGAGCCTTTTAATTATGTGATGATGTTTCTTGCAAATATCGAGGATAATGGACTCACCCTTCTTCCAACCCACAGGTTGGTGACGAATATGCCTCAAAATGTTGAAGGCCTGCTAAAACCCTATTTCGATATAATGGCCTTTCCTTTTAATTCGTCAAGCGAAGAGAGCGTCAGGGCCGAGTTCTTTAAAAGTATGCACAGGAGAGGGCATTCTCTGGGCATGTACCTCAGGGGGGAAAACGTATACTACGTGCTGAATTTCAAAGGCTCATACTCGCAGATAGATGCACCGCAGGCCCTCAGAACCCTTGATGTAGTGATTCTTCATAACCTTATCCTCGAAGATCTTTTTAAAATAGCGACTGTTGATTATGAGATGAATCCTGAGTTAGCAGTGAAAAAAGTAAAACAAGGTGACTATGGCGCTGTCTTTTTCCTTAATCCTACAGAGATAAAAGATGTCAAAGCTGTTGCCCTTGCAGGGGAGCGAATGCCACCAAAGTCCACCTACTTTTACCCAAAACTCCTTACAGGAATGGTCATCAATAAGTTTGATTGACTCAGGATAAAAGGGTTAAAACCAATATTCGGGATACCTTCTATTTTTTGAGAGATTGTTTATTAGAAGGGCAACGATCAGAAGAATAACAGCGCCCAGGCCAGCAGGTATAAAGGCATAGAGAAAGCCGAGGTCGTGTATCTTCTTGCCACCGATAACAGCAATTAAGGCGGTTGCGCCTCCTGGTGGATGAAGCGTCTTTGTCAGAAGCATTGCTACAATGGCAAGGGATACGCCAAAGGCAGCAGCTATCCAGATAGTCTCTCCAAATAATTGATAACATGCCACTCCAACAAGCCCTGATATTATGTGGCCGCCAATCAGGTTTCTCGGTTGAGCAAGGGGACTTTTGATAGCACCATAAACAAGGACTGCCGATGCTCCAAAAGAACCTATTATTAAAATTAAATCCCTCGGTTCAAAGTATCTTGATGATAGATAGCTACAAATGCCAATGCCTATCACAGAGCCAAGCCATGACCATATTACCTCTGTTAATCCAACTCCAGGCGGGCCCTTTGCACCACCTTTCATTTTTGATAAGTAGTCATTTATCCACATAGGTCTTTATCTCCCTGAGCGCGGCCCGCAGATCCTCGTCAGAAATCTCATAATCTT
>JACROP010000116.1 GCA_016214385.1 Nitrospirota bacterium | reverse complement strand
TGTCGAGAAATGCACTGAGTAAACCATTAAGTACAATAATCTTTGCCTCGCCCATTATTCCTCCGCCACCCGTAGCGCGGCCCCAAATAGTGTAGGTCGGATTGGCTGGTGCACCTGCATCACGAGCTATAAGGAGCACTCCTGTGCCGCGGTTGACCCTTCCACTGCGGGCAAGATTAATAGCAAATTGATTTTCAGAGAGTGTGGTTACCCCCCTTCTGAGTTCAAGGTTTCCGGCACTGATGGTCCTCGTTGCACCTGCAGTATTGTCAAGCTGAACTGCTGCAATAATGACATTATTACCTGCAGGTACTGTTGAATTATGTGTGAGAATAGTGGTTCCTGCCGCTACAGTTACAATACCAACATTTCCACCGTCCTGAAAACTTGAACTGGGTGCATTATTGATAACTATCATCTTCACTTCACCTGAGATGCCGGCACCTGAGGCAATTGCAGTCACATCGTAGGTTGGATATGGGCCTACCCCTACATCTCTATAAAGTAAAAATTGCGTTTCTTGAGGGAAATTAGTTGCGCTTGGTGCTGCCCCGCCGCCAACCCTGATCAGGCTCTGGTTTGAAGCCAATGTTGTTCCTCCTCTTCTAAGCCTGAGATTTCCAAGAGCAATGTCTCGCGAAGGAGCTGTGTTTTTTCGTAATGAGACTGCCACGATAATCAGATTATTGCCAGAGGGAAAGGTAGTGCTTAAACTGCCAATATTTGTTTCAGTAGTGCCTATTGCCACAGAGCCTCCATCTAAAAAAGCTGCTGATGGAACTATTGCCACTGCTTTCTCTACTACCCTCTGAATGTTGCCAAAAGGGTTGGTAATGGTTCCAGTGGAACGGATAAGACACTGGTTTTGAATCACTGATGCGCCAAATGAATGATTGGCCTCAATAGTCCCATTTGCGCCCCTTTTTGCCACAATAAAGTTATTTCCTGATATATAAGAATAATCGATTTCCTCAGAGTCAATTCTGATTCTTCCGTAAGGGGCATAACCTGCAGTGGATACTGCTGGGATAGTAAGAGTACCAATAAAAATATTTGCAGTTAAGGTAGTCGAAGGTGAGGGATTGTATAAGGTTCCGGTGGTACTAAAGCTTCCCAGCCCTAAGGGGATATTGTTGTATGTAAGCAAGGCACAGGCAGTCCCAGTCCACTTAAAACCTCCTAATGCCCTTTCCAGTCCTCCTTCTGCAATGCTGAAGGCCTGCATTCCCTGCACTTCCTGCACACTCACACCGCTTCCTGTTGTAATCAGTGTGACAATAACTGCTGCGAATAAAGAGAGCATTAAAAGCGCAAGGACAGTGGCAATAATTGAGACACCGGATTTATTCTTAATAAATTTCATCACAGGTTCCTCGGATAGACCTCTGACTGAAGTGTAACGCTTTGGCCAGAGGTGGTAGTGGTAACTGTTATAGCTATCCTTATTCGTTTAATATTGGTCGTGGTTGTGCAACCCACTGTAGGTGCAGGAAGTATGTTCCCACTTGCATCATAATATGTAAGTGTCAGAGTAATTGGATTGCCTGAAGCGAGGTTATACCATGTCCCTGCATTTTCTCTCCGCTGAATGTTAGTTGTTCCAGATAGAGTAAATTCTATGCGTTTAACAGGGTTGGCTGTATCATCTGTGAATCCATAAAAATCAATATTTGTTGCAGTTGCATTGCAAATACTCTGATTATCCCTCGTATTCCTTATCTCCCTCGTCATCCTTTCCATTGCAATCCTTGCCTGGTCAAGGGCCTCGTTACGGCTTTCAGAGAAGATGTAGCCCTTTGTCCCTTCTGTAATGACCATTGCTGTAACTCCGGCAATGATACCTATAATGGTGATTACAATAATGGCCTCTATCAGGGTAAAACCCTTTTTATTAGTGAACAGTGAACAGTGAACAGTGAACAGTTTTTCTAAGCAACTTTTAACTTTTAACTTTAAACTTTCAACTTTCATTTTCAGTAATTTGTCACCACAGTCACAAGCTCAACAGAGCCAATCGTTGTGTTTGAGACAGTTACCCGGATGCGCTTATAATCACTTGGCCCTGCCACGCAGGCATTTAAATCTGCTGTATTTACATAACAGACCTGGACATCTCGTGTATAGCTTACCCCTCCCCATGGGCATGTTTCAGAGTAGCCATTATAGTCATCAACATCATCAAAAGTCGATGGAGTTCCAGTACATGCTGTCCTTGCCTCCCCATCCGGGCCAATGGCAGAATATACGCCAGGTGGTATTGGAGAATTCTCATCCCATCTCTTTGACTTTATCTCCTCCATCAAGCCCTGCGCAAGGTTAGCGGCAATAACCCTTAGCTCAGCGTCAACTCCTTGCCTTGCACCCTGACCTAAAACCCAGAGGAGGGTTGGAAGTGCAATCGCAACTATAATAATTATGAGCAGAAGCTCTATCAGTGTAAAACCTTTTTTATTAGTAGACAGTTTTTTAAAATAACTTTGAACCTTGAACTTTGAACCTTGAACTTTCATTTAATAGCTTACCCTTCCTGTGCCTGCTTCTATGGTTATTGGCTTACTGCCATTATAGGTGACTGTTACAGTCTGGGTGACAACAGGATTTCCTGTAGCAGGGTCCACTGGTGTGCCTATAGAATTAAAGGCAATAGTGATTGCAGAGACACTAACTCCATTATAATTGCTGCACCGAGAAGCATTAAAATCTACCACAAAATTACCAGCTCCGTCGTCAGAGCATGCATCTCCAGGGCTCCGTGCAGGGTCTGCTACATTTCCATTTTCAAATACCGTATAACCTGTTCCACTAAAAACTATACCGCACCTTGTCTGAGTTGATATTGCGAGTTTCTGGGCATATCTTATATCCGCTGCTACCTTTCTTGCTGCACCCTCCAGCTTGAAAGAGGTTGTCCTCAGGGCCACAACTGCGGCAATAATACCTATGATTGCAATAATGATGATCGTCTCAATGAGGGTAAACCCTGCCCCCTTTTCAACTTTTCCGAATGAACTGCTTTTATATGCGAATATAAACCTCATATATTAAAAATTAGCAATCCATATACCAGATTTTTATCCTGATATATCGGGGATAAAATCAATCTTAGCCTGATTTTTGGGTAAATCTTTCCCCATTGTATTACTGTAATTGCCATCCTTTGAATTAAATCCCTTTTTTTGATTTTGCCCTCCTTTACAAAAGGGTTGTCAATCAATCGGTTTTTATGCAATAATTTATATATGGTTAATAAGATAATAACAATTATAGCACTTATAACACTTTTTACTATTTCAGCCTGTGTTACTCCAACAAAGCCTGTAGCATTTGAGCCTCCGGTGTCAGATCCGCCCAAAGAGGCATATTATTATTACATACTTGCTTATGAGGCAGAGATTAATGGCGACTGGGAAGATGCCTTAAAATATTATAAGTTAGCTTTAGAAAAAGACCCCGCTTCAACTTATCTTAAAACCCAGTTGAGTTATCTCCTTCTCAGAATTGATAAAATCGACGATGCTATTAAGATAATGGAAGATACTGTGAAGGAGAACCCTGATTACGTCCCGGCCCTTCTCCTCCTCGGAGAGCTTTATACCAGTAAAAAAAGGCTTAACGATGCAGTGGCTATTTATAAAAAGATTATAGAGATAGCCCCTGATAAGGCCGAGGCGTATCTTTTCCTGGGGGCGTTATACGCCATTGATAAGAAATATGATAATTCAATAGAATTACTGAAGCAGTTGCTCGCTATTTACCCGGATAATGTAATGGCCATCTATTATCTCGGGAATGTATATGTTGATCAGAAAAACTATCAGGAGGCCATAAAACATCTTGAGAAGGCTATTGAGCTGAGGCCGACTTTTGAGGCTTCTTATGTGCTGTTAGGATTTGCATATGAGGGCATGGAAAAATTTGATAAAGCGGCTGAAAATTATAAAAAGGCAATAGAATTAAACCCTCATAACACAGATACCAAGGAGAGGCTGGCCAGGCTGTATATCAAACAGAAGTCTCCTGAAAAAGCACTGGAACAATTCAGAGAGATAGGCAGGCAGCAACCTGACAATATGGATGCGCACATTAAGATGGCCCTTATCTATGTGGGTGAGGGACAGTTTGAGAAGGCAGTAGAGGAACTGCGGCTTGTGGTGGCTGCAATGCCCGAGGACCCAAAGGCAAGGTATTATCTCGGCAGTATTCTCGAAGAAATGGGAAAGTACAATGAGGCTATAGAACAATTCAAGGTTGTTATTGCTCTTGAGCCAAATAATCTTGGAGGGTTTCTGCATTTAGGTTTTCTTTACGGCAAACTCGACAGGTTTGAAGAGGCGATAAAATTATATGAGGAAGTGCTGAGCTTTGAGACAAAAAAACCTGAGGTATATATTTATCTTGCCCTTACTTATATACAGAGGAAAAACTACTCAAAGGCTGAGGAGACCTTGAAAAAAGGCCTTGCTATTTTCCCGATGCATGATGAAATTAACTTCAACCTTGCTGTTGTCTATGAAAAGACGCGCAGGTTAGACGAAATGTTCGCCCAGCTTAAGAAGACAATCGAGATTAATCCAAAACATGCAGATGCCCTTAATTATCTCGGCTACAGCTATGCAGACAGAGGAATAAACCTCGATGAGGCATTTGACCTGGTAAAGAAAGCATTAGAAATAAAACCAGATAGTGGCTATATTATAGACAGCCTCGGCTGGGTCTTTTTTAAAAAAGGTCTATATAATGATGCCCTCAGGGAACTAAAAAGGGCCTCGGAAATCGTGAAGGACGACCCTGTCATTTATGAACACCTTGGAGATGTTTATATAAGCATTAGTAATAAGGAGAAAGCCGAAGAAGAATGGAATAAGGCCTTGAAATTCCATGAGAAAGAAGAGGGACTGAAGGAGCGGGTTGAAGAAAAAATTAAAAATTTAAAATTAAAAACTCAAAAACAAGGAACCCCATAATTTTTAATTTTGGCTCATCTCCAAAAAAGGTTGCGATAATCGTAAGGATTCAAGGTTCAAGGATAAATCGTAATGCGTAATGAGTAACGTGCAAAATAAATACACATAACGCATCACGCATTACGGTCCTTTTTAGTAACTATGTTCACTTTAAAGGCTCCTGCAAAGATAAACTGGCTCCTGGAGGTCATGGGTTTACGGGACGATGGGTATCATGAGATTCGGAGCCTTATTCAAAAGGTCACCCTCTATGATGTCCTGACCTTTGCACCTTTTGAAGAAATAACCCTGACAACTAACTCTCAAATCCCTGTTAAAGAAAACCTTGTTTTCAAGGCGGCCACCATACTCAGAAAAACTTATAACGTAAAAGCCGGTGCCAGAATCCATCTAAGGAAGTATATCCCCGCAGGTGCCGGCCTTGGTGGCGGCAGTAGCGATGCAGCAACGACCCTGATAGGTCTTAACAGGCTATGGGGTCTTGAACTCAGACAAAAAGAACTTCACGCCATAGCTGAGATGCTCGGTTCTGATGTCCCATTTTTTCTATACGAGCCGCTTTCACTTGTAAGTGGAAGGGGTGAAAAGATAAGTCCGCTCAAGGCAAGTAATCCGATTGATATCCTGTTTGTGAAGCCAGGGATAACAGTGTCAACTGCATGGGCGTATAACAACCTGCCTGCTCAGATATATCAGGGCAGGAATTTAAAGTCGTCCCGCCTCGGCGGGACTGAGTTGACAAAGAAAGACAACAATATTAAACTACTTTGTCAATCACTTAAACAGGCAGATATCTCTACTCTTAGTAAAGTCATATTCAATGACCTCGAGATTGTCACAGGAGGGAGTTTCCCTGTAATTGCGGCGATAAAAGATAGGCTGCTGAAAGAAGGTGCAGTAGCTTCTATGATGAGTGGAAGTGGGCCTACAGTTTTCGGGGTTTTTGATTCTAAAAAGAGCGCTGAAAATGCCTCAAAGGCTTTTAAAGGTCGGTACGACTCGATTCCGAGCTTGTGGACGGCAGTGGTAAAGACACTAATTAGTGACAAGTGACGAGTGACAAGTGACAAAAGCAGGGGCGGGGTCAGTGAGAAGTGGGAGGTTGGGGCGTCGACAAACGGCAAGTCAGGAGACTTTGGATCTCCCATATGGGGGTTCGAATCCTCCCGCCCCAGCCAAAAAATAGAACTAAGAACTAAGAGCAAAGAACTAAGAAGGAGATATTAACTTCCCATTTCTTAGTTTGGAGGGCAGAATGCCAGAGGGCATCAAACTTTTTACAGGTAATGCTAACAGGGCCTTAGCAAAGGAGGTGGCAGATTACCTTGATATTAATCTGGGGGATGCTGCTGTTTCTGCTTTCACTGATGGTGAGATAATGGTTCAGATAAATGAAAATGTCAGGGGAGCCGATGTATTCATCATTCAACCTACGTGCACACCGGTTAACCACAATCTTATGGAACTGCTCCTTATGGTAGATGCTCTTAAAAGGGCCTCTGCCAGGAGGATTACGGCTGTTATCCCTTATTACGGATATGCAAGGCAGGACAGGAAGGTTCAGCCGAGGGTTCCTATTTCAGCCAAGCTCGTAGCAGACCTGATAACCGCTGCAGGGACAGACAGGGTGCTTACGATTGACTTACACGCCGGTCAAATTCAGGGGTTTTTCAATATCCCTGTTGATAATCTTTATGCAACCCCTGTGCTTCTTGATTACATCAGGAAAGAGTTGCATGATGGGATAGTCATTGTTTCTCCGGATGCGGGAGGTGTTGAAAGGGCAAGGGCCTTTGCAAAAAGACTTCAGGTCTCATTAGCCATAATAGATAAGCGAAGGGAAAAGGTAAATGAATCACAGGTGATGAATGTTATTGGAGATGTTGACGGTAAAGACGCTATACTGCTGGATGACATGATTGATACTGCCGGAACTATTACCCAGGCAGTATCTGCAATAAAAGAAAAAGGGGCAAGGCATATCTTTGCGGCATG
>JACROP010000115.1 GCA_016214385.1 Nitrospirota bacterium | reverse complement strand
TTTTACGGGTAATAAGCTAAACCATGACACGTCATTCCCGCGAAGAAAGGAGAGAAAAAGCAGTCCTTCCTCGGTTTACGGGTAATAAGCTAAACCATGACACGTCATTCCCGCGAAGGCGGGAATCCAATCTTCTCATTTTCCCAAAACAATCAACTACCACTTCGTAATAACAGTTTTTGCTTTTCTCTTAAAGACTTATCCTCGGTTATACCCTATTTCTGGGGGAACTCCTGTTTTATATTTCCCAAATCCCCCACCTCTTTTCTATGTTAAAATATTTTTATGAAGGTAGTTGTGGCTATGAGTGGAGGGGTAGATTCCTCTGTAGCAGCGTATCTGCTTAAGAAGCAGGGCTATGAGGTCTTTGGCCTGAGCCTTGAGCTGTGGGAGCAGAGGGGGAGAAAAAACTTCAAGACATGCTGCTCGGTTGAGGCCATCGAAGGTGCAAGAAAGGTGGCAGAAGGCATTGGAATTCCCCATTATTCAGTGGATGTAAAGGATTCATTTATGCAGTATGTCATTGAGCCTTTCTGCGAAGATTATCTCTCTGGAAAGACCCCTAACCCATGTATACTCTGCAATAAGCATATAAAGTTTAATTTTCTCTTATCGAAGGCCAGGGAGCTCGGAGCAGACCTGATTGCAACAGGCCACTATGCAGGGGTAATACAGAAAGACGGAAGGTTTTATCTGAAAAAAGGTCTTGACCCGAAGAAGGACCAATCATATGTGCTTTATGTGATGAATCAGGAACAATTGAGCAGGACCATTTTCCCACTCGCTGGACTCTTCAAGGAAGATACAAGGAGGATTGCTTCTGCAGCCGGGATTATAACAGCAGAGCGTCCTGAAAGTCAGGAGATATGTTTTGTAGGCGATGGCCGATATGGAGAATTTATAAAAGGCTTAAATCCTGAGGCATCTACCTCTGGGCCGATAGTCAATATTGACGGAAAGGTAATTGGCGAACACAGGGGTATAGCCTTTTACACCATTGGCCAGAGGGCTGGTTTGGGGTCGATCCGACCGGCTGGCAAGCCATTGTATGTAATAAGGTTTGATAAACCTAACCGCGCAGTTATTGTGGGAGAACGGGAAACTGCAATGAAAAGGAGTTTTTCAGTGAAGGATTTAAACTGGCCATCCAAAGAACCACTCAGTTACGAGTCGCAACGACCCGAATACCCCTTCAGGGCATCTGTAAAGATCCGCTCGGCCATGAAAGAAGAACCAGCTACCATTACTCCAATTAATGGCAGCAGGGTTTCAGTTGAATTCGATACTCCCCAGTGGGCCCCTGCCCCAGGGCAGAGCGCAGTCTTTTATGACGGAGACATTGTCCTCGGCGGAGGAATAATAGAAGAATTTTAAATTTTGAATTCTCAATTGTTTGGTGTATACTTGCCTCAAGATGCCACGACTTAAAATAGGCTGCAGCGGATTTCTCTATAAAGACTGGAGGGGAGTCTTTTATCCAGCAGACCTTCCACAGAGAAGATGGCTGAATTTTTATACAGAAAAGTTTAACACGGTTGAGCTGAATGTGACCTTTTACAGACTTCCTACGAAAGAGGCATTTGATAAATGGCATAGAGAAACTCCAGAGGGTTTTTCCTATAGCCTTAAGGGAAGCCGATTCATCACGCATATTAAAAAGCTGAGGGATGTGGAAATGCCCCTTGAGAGTTTTTTTAATGTTGCAGCTCCCCTCGGGAAAAAGTTTGAGGTAGCCCTGTGGCAGTTTCCACCTATTTTCAGGGCTGACCCGCCACGTTTGAAGAGCTTTATTGAGCTATTGTCTTCCTATAATGTCCGCCATACCTTTGAATTCAGACATGAGAGCTGGATAACGCCAAAAATAACAAAGCTTCTCGAGGGAGCAAATATTGCCTTCACAATGGCCGATTGGCCTGAGTTCATAGATGATTTGCCCATTACTGCCGATTTTGTATATATACGCAGACATGGCGAAGGCGGAAGCTATGCAACATCCTACAGCGCCGAACAGTTAAAGAAAGATGCCAGGAGGATAAAATCCTATATGAGAGAGGGTAAGGATGTTTATATCTACTTTAACAATGATGCCTTTGGCTATGCACCAAAAAATGCAATGGAACTTAAGACTCTTCTTGAAAAACCCGCAAAAAAGCCAAAACCCACAAAGCCGTTGAAAAGAAAACGATAAAAGCCGGGCAAATTATGAAAAATCAGGAAGTAGCAAGAATTTTCAATGCCATTGCCGACATCCTCGAAATCAAAGGAGAAAATCCCTTCAGAATAAGGGCATACAGAAGGGCAGCACAAAATATCGAGGGCCTTCCAAAAGATGTGGCCGAGGTCTCCAAAGAAGAGCTCACAAAGATTCCAGGAATTGGCCAGGATCTGGCTGGAAAGATTGAAGGGTATGTAAAAACAGGACGCATGCCTTTTTATGAGGAACTTCAAAAAGAAGTTCCTCCTGGCCTTGTGGAGCTCCTTAACGTCCCGAGCCTTGGCCCGAAGACTGCCAAACTCCTCTATGACAGGCTCAAGATAAAAAGCATTGATGAGCTTGAGGATATGGCTAAGCAGCACAGGCTGAAGGGCCTTCCAGGGATTCAGGCCAAGACCGAAGAGAATATTCTCAAGGGTATAGAGATGATAAAACGGGGGAAGGAGAGACAGCCCATTGGAAGAGTTCTTCCCCTTGCTCAGGACATCCTAAAAAAACTGAAAGAGAAGGCACCTGTAAAAAAACTTTCACTCTGTGGAAGCCTGAGGCGGTGGAAGGATACGATTAAAGATATAGACATCCTTGCCACATCTTCAGACCCAAAGAAAGTAATGCATGCCTTTATAAATTTGCCCCATGTTAAAGACGTGTTAATGCAGGGTCCGACAAAGTCGAGCATAGTCACACACGAGGGACTACAGGTAGATGTGCGGGTTGTGGAGGAGGAGAGTTTTGGCGCAGCCCTCGCTTATTTTACTGGAAGCAAGGCACACAATATAAGGGTCAGAGAAATGGCTGTAAAAGCCGGGCTCAAGATAAATGAATACGGGATTTTCAAGGAGAAGACAGGCAAGAGAATCGGGGGGAAAGACGAGGCCGATGTCTATAAGGCCATTGGCCTTCCTTTTATACAGCCTGAGATGAGAGAGGACATGGGTGAGATTGAGGCAGCAATGGCTGGAAGGCTTCCCGAATTGATAGATCTTAAAGATGTAAAAGGAGACCTTCATGTCCATTCTAAATGGAGTGATGGGAGCCATAGTTTTGAAGAGCTCGTGGAGGCAGCAAAAGAGAGGGGCTATGAGTATCTGGCCATAACAGACCACTCAAAAGGCCTTGGCATCGCAAGGGGCCTTAGCAGTGAAGAAATCCTAAATGAAAAGAAAAAAATAGATGCCTTAAATAAAAAATTAAAGGGCTTTTCCCTTCTTGCCGGGGTTGAAGTTGATATAAGAAGCGACTGCAAAATGGATTATCCAGATGAAGTCTTAAAGGAACTCGACATTGTTGTCGCTTCCATACATTCAGGCTTCAGGCAGTCAAAGGAGCAGCTCACAGACAGGCTTGTCTCTGCTGCAAAAAACCCATATGTATCAGTCATTGCCCATCCAACCGGGAGGCTTATAGGCGAGAGGGACGCTTATGAAGTTGATATGGAAGAATTCTTAAAAATGGCGAAAAAAACCGGCACAGCAATAGAAATAAATGCCTATCCCCTGCGTCTCGACTTAAATGACATTTATACAAAAAGGGCAAAGGAAATGGGGATTCCCCTTGTTATAAGTACAGACGCTCACATAATCTCGCAGCTCGACTATATGGTTTATGGTGTAAGCATAGCAAAGAGGGGTTGGCTTGAGAAGGCCGATGTCCTTAACACCCTTCCTTATAAAAAATTATTAAGCTGGCTGAGGGTAAAACAGCGAGCATTGTCAGCCTGAAGGTCTAAAAGCTTAAATCAATAGTTTGTTTTTAACGATTGAAATCACGGGCGGGCTATTGCCCGTCCCGTGGAGTGAGTCGTTAGGCTGCTCGAACATAATTAAGAGATTGAGATGACATTATTCCTTACGACTATCTTGAAATCAGAGAAACTATTAATCACAAACTTTAAATGTTTGATCGCATTTCTATAATTCTGAATGTTGATGTTGCGACGCTTAGTTTTAGTATACTTCCTTTGTTCGAGAAGATATGAATTTGAATGCATCAAGTCATTACGGGCTGTTGCATAATTTTTCTTTTTATTAGCTATAACAATTATCTGCGCATCCCCTAATGTGATTCGCTTAATAAATTTCTTTATAAATTCACCCTTTTTACATTTATAATATTTTCCTAGACTAATCTGGCCTGAAGACGAGGATTTGTAGTAGGAGTAATCAACAAGTGATTTATTTTTTCTGTTCTTTATTATGTATTCTTTAAAAATTCTTTCAATTATTGCATATGCCAACAATGACGCAGCAAATGGATATTTTTGAGAGATATTGTTTAGAGCACAAATCGTCCCTTTTTCTTTAGTTCCTATTTTCATTGTAGCCTAACCTTCTTTTTTATATTGATTCTATATCCGTCTCAAATATAAGTTTTCAAATTAGGGTTGTCAACCCTTTGTACTCGTTCAATACATATGAGACAAATAAAGGAGCTCATATCATAATTTAATGCCCTTTTCTGTCATTTCGGCTTGTCCGAAATCCTTCTTCACTTCCTGTCATGTTGGCTTGTCCAGCATCCTTCTTCATGATTCCGAACTGATTCCTGACGAGCAGGAACAAGAGTCGGAAGGATTCCCGACAAGCGGGATAAAAGCTATAATGACTTGATATTGTTCGACTTTTAAAAGAAGGGTTGCTATTACCAGAGTGACAGCCCAACCTTTAATTATAAAAGAATTGAAGGCCAATCGTTTAATTATGTCCTGAATGATCTTTAGCTCTTCAACAAAAAACTTTTCTATTTGTTTTTCCTCTGACATTAATTAAACATCCTTTCTCATTTGTTCAATTTACTCCTCTCCCCTCATCAAGTCATCCCTGCCTATACGCAGGCTTAGGAAATATTACCTTTACCGGCTGACGAAAAATTGCATGTTGAACCAATAATTCGCCTTTTGATAATCGTGTAAGAGACAATTTTAAATCCTGTTCCAAAAATCGATAATCTGGCTGCATCACTTCCGCTGACGCTGTTCTCCCTAAAACTTTTGTTGCTGAGTTGCCTGTCACACGTTGATGAACAGCACTCATAAACTGTTGTGCCGAGAATAAAATCACTCCGAGAGAACGTCCTCTTTCTGAAATATCTAAAATTTGTTCAATAAGTGGAGATTCTTTTGTTCCTGCTGGAGCATACTTGTTTAGCTCGTCAACAAAAATAATAACTTTCTCTGGAAGGGTAAGCGTTTCATCAGATTCAGCAAATAACTCATAAATGGTACGGACTATATCACCAAAGACAAAGGTCTGTTCAAAATCTTGTAGTTTAGCAATATCTACAACATAAGTATGTCCACCTTCAATGCCTCGCATCTCTTCTGAAAGGTTGTGCTCGTTGCGAGAACGTTGTTCTGTAAAAAGAAAGTGATCTCCATCGAAAGCAACACCTAATAGACGTTCCTTGCTGAATCGTTCTTTTTTTGCAAAGTCGAGGATATAACCTGAAACCTGTGTGATGAGCTGACGGTTCTTATTATTATCCGGCTTTATAGCATAAGGCTTCTTGTATTCAAAAATAAGACGATTAAAGACAGTGTCCGCCCGCCCATTTGCTAATGTAAGTTCATCTCGTATCTTGGAGATTGAGGCCGAGACGTTTTTCTTCCAGGAAGTTTTCCCAGATTGGGGAGACTATTTCACGTAGTTTCTTTTCAGGGTTTTGGGGAGTGCTCGCAGCAATTTTAACAACTTGCTTAATTTGATTAACTATCTCAGTCAAGCTTTTCATTTTTTCCCTGAAAAATCACCGATAAAATACGAATATCAGATATCCTTTAATACTTCTTCTTCTCCACAACCTTCCCACTATTATAAAACTCAGCTTCAAAATAATCTCCTTTTTCTCATGTCCACATCATGCCCACATAAGCAGAACATGTCCAAAAAACCACAAAATTTGGACACGTCCATCATGGGTTAAAATGCAGTTTTTCGTTGAGCCTTTTCTTCCCATGAAGAAATCCTCAGGATATCGAGAAGCTCAGAAATCTTCTCATACGCCCTACGCATGATTATATCCCTGTCCTCTTTATCTGCCACCTCAAGAAAGTCTGCCACCCATTTCGGACCTATATGCTCTACGGAGGCAAACTTACTTCTTATTTTCTCAAGACCCTCGATGATGAGTTTGTTTTTTATATGAGGCGTGAATTCTGAGGCAAACCCTTCTATACCTCCGGGATAATGCTCGATGCAATAATAAATGTCATAGGCATCTTTTTCTTTCATCCTGCCAAACATCGCCATTCCCTTCATCACAAGGATTGGGACAATCCCTGCAACCTTAAAGCTTACTTTATCTTTTCCTCCGTCAGGAAGTTCCCCTTCGAGTGTAACAGTAATTGAAGAATCAAAGGCAAGGTCACAGCCTCTGGCTTTTCTTGCACGGATGTCCTGAACTTTCTGTGTCCTATGACCTTTGCCTGTGCCTCCGTATTCTCCGGCCATGATGTCAACCTCGACATTTATCGGCTCTGTCCCTTCAATCTTCACTTTTCTGAAAAATCTGAAAGGCTGTTCCTTATCCTGCGTATACCCACGTTTAAGGAATGCCTTTAGGATTGTCTGGTAAGTATCATCAGGAATTTTTGAAAAGTCCAGGGCAACATCAATATCAAGACTGCCGACATGGGGATCATCAGACTGTGGAAATAGAAATGTTGGAGCCCATCCTCCGATTATTACCATTTCATCTTTTATCTCACCGAGGAGATGAACAAGTTCAAGAAGGACAGCTTTACAGGCCTTAATCTCTTTGTCTCCGTATTGGCTTTTGCTTACCATCTGGTTTTTATCCTTTGTTCAAATATGGCCTGTGCTGCCTCTTCGCCCCTTCCTTTATAACTTTTAAGGTCAAGATAAAACTGGATGTCAGATACAACACTAATGCCGTTAATATCCCGAAGACCATAGAATACGCCTTCATCATATGGTTGCAAAAGAGTGACATTTGCCCCGGTCTCTACTTTTTTCAGTTTCAGGGCTTTTGCAATATTCTCAATGTTGCCATCAATATAAGAGAAGAACCGCATAAATCTTACAAACGGCGCTACTTTTCTTGCACCTGAAAATAATGCAAGACCATAACGATACTTCCTTTTTGCACACTCCTTTTTGATTGCCGCCTCAAGCTGGTCTTCTGAAAAACCTGAATAGAATGAAAAGCCCGGATTCTTTTCGTAGGAATAATTATTGACCCACTGAGTAAGCACTTCTTGTGGTTTAGCAAGATAGAAGCTCTTATTTTCTTCCTTAATCCATTCCTCTGAAAGAAGCGCCTGTTTAACCCTTGAGGTTAGCCCTATGCTGATGCCAGCTTCCCTTGACAGGTCTTCAACGTACCACCTCTTTGAAGGATCTGAGAGAAGCACCCTCAGTATTCTGCTTGATTTCGGGGAGAAGACGGATCTTGAGATACGAGCAGCAACGAAAGGATTAGGTCTGCCGCTCCTGTCTATAAATACATTCTTGAAGGATAGAACTGCATTCCCTGCCAGATCAACGCAGCCTATGCCTGCCTCTTTGCATATCTGTCTGCTTGCATCACTGAGATAAGGAGCAACCAGTATGCCATAGGAGTTTTTAAAGCTCTTAAGATATTCTTTAAGCTGAGCAATTGCCATTCTTACAAGACGAGGCTCGCCTTGTGATTTTACTTCTATAATGAATTTCGCTGGCTTGCCGGAAATAAGAGTGCTCAATACAAAATCAACTTCTTTATTATCAATTCTGACATTGGCTTTAGATTCCTTTAGTTTAAGGAAGGGAATATCGGAAAGGACAGACGTCATACTTTTCTGTGCTTTTTTAAGCAGATCTTTCTCTGGAAACTGTTTCACTGTAGAAGCCTGTTTCACCATATGGTGAAACTATATATTATAGTGAAACAAAAGTCAAGGTGATTTCATAGGTCGTAGGGAAGGTTGTTAAGACCGACAACATCGATCTTGGCATCCTTTGGCCCCACTGCACCTTTTCTGCCTTTGTTTTTAGTTCTGAGGGGACAGCCTTGTTCGCCTCCATGAAGTTCAACAAGGTCGGAAGGTGGAAGGTTACTTACGAGTATTATACTTTAAAGTAATATAAATTGCGAAAGCTGAGTGAAGATGAAACCGGCAGTCGAGCGTGAGCCCTGAGCCTGCATCTAATACCTCTTTTCCTTCTTAACAACCTTCCCTACAACTCTGTATTTATTCCCCTTCTTAAGCTCTATATCAGGGTACTTAGGATTGAGAGGGTGAAGGACAATTGTATGCCGATTTCTTTAACTGTTAAAAAATCATGGTGAGCCGTGCAGGATTCGAACCTGCGACCCGCTGATTAAGAGTCAGCTGCTCTACCAACTGAGCTAACGGCCCGATTACTACAGCTTGTTAGGGATTAGGGGTTAGTAGTTAGTGAACTACAAAAATAATTTTTACTAATCCCCAACAGCTAACCCTAACAACTTGCAAATTCGCAAAGCGAATTTGCAAGCGCGCCTGAGAGGATTCGAACCTCCGACCCTCGGCTCCGGAGGCCGATGCTCTAATCCACTGAGCTACAGGCGCAACTCGCTTCGCTCCATTGTAAAATGCAAGTTGTAAAGTTCAAATTGCAAATTTTTCATCCTTTTATTTTTAAATCTGCAATTTACAATTTGCACTCTTCAATGATATTTGCATGGGGTGAGCGAGGGGACTTGAACCCCCAACACCTGGAGCCACAGTCCAGTGCTCTGACCATTGAGCTACGCCCACCATTTACGACAGTTATCAATGAATAGTGATCAATTATTAGTATAAAACAAAAATAGGCAAATTTTTTCAATTTCAAATTTAATGAACTCGTAAAAAGTCTAGAAATGCCTTTTTTTGTCATTCCCGTGAAAACGGGAATCCAGTTTTTTCAAGTAGTTACATGCTCTTTGGATTCCTGCTTTCGCAGGAATGACGACTTTTTACGATGCCATCAAAAAAGATGATAACAGAGTTTTAAACTTTAATAATGCTTGGCACACTTGTTGCTTACTTTTTAATGATAGGCGAGAGGAAAACAAAACAGAAAATAAAAATATGCAAGATGA
>JACROP010000114.1 GCA_016214385.1 Nitrospirota bacterium | reverse complement strand
TTTTTAGCACAAATCTCCTGGATGTGCCTTTAAGCATAGGGGGAAGGATTGTGCATGGAATCCTTCTTCATGCCTCCATACCTGTGAGGGGCTTTTTAAACAGGGAAAGGAATGGAGATCAGTTGAACTTTCTAAACGAGTACATAAGTGGAGGGGAGCTTCCTGGTGTGGAGCCCTTTAAGGTCGTGGAGCCCTTTGTCGTGATAGGCGACTTGAATGCAGACCCTGAAAGGGGAGAGGGCATAAGGGAAGCCATAAAGGGGCTTCTTGCAAACCCGGCCCTCAACGGCCTTGTGCCTTCAAGGCCTACGTTCCTTGAAGGGGGAGGGGTAGAGGCATCGCCTCTGGACACCGAAGACTTCAGCCTGAAGCTCGATTACATCCTGCCTTCCCGTGACTTCATTGTCCTAAAGCAGGGGGTCTTCTGGCCTGAGGATGCAGACTGGTGGAAGCTCGCACGTCTCGCCTCAGATCATTTTTTTATTTATGTGGATTGTTTGCTGGTTTAGGTAAGAGTTTATGGAATAAGCACTTTGCCGAACAAAAATTTTAAAACATCCCCCTATCAAGTGTCCTGTATTGTATGGCCTCTGAGACATGATGGGGCTGGATGTCAGCGGAGCTTTCCAGGTCTGCAATTGTTCTGGAGACCTTTAAAATCCTTGTGTATGCCCTTGCGCTCAGGCCGAGTTTGTTCATTGCCATTTCTATAATACTCTGGGCCTCTGGCTTAAGGGAGCAATGTTTTTTTATGTGTTTTGAACGCATCTTGGCATTGGAATAGATACCGTCTTTTTTAAATCTTTCAAGCTGAATGCCTCTTGCCCTCTGAACTCTGTTGCGGATGTCTACTGAAGGCTCACCGCAGAAATCTTTTGAAAGCTCTTTGTAAGGCACAGCAGGGACTTCTATGTGTATGTCTATTCTGTCTAATAGTGGCCCTGATACCCTGTGTCTGTAACGGTGTATCTGTGAAGGAGTGCATGTACATTGATGGCGGCTGTCACCGAGGAATCCGCATGGACATGGGTTCATAGCACAGACGAGCATTATGGATGCAGGGTAGGTGATTGAGCTTATTGCCCTTGAGATAGTTACATGGCTGTCTTCTATGGGCTGTCTGAGGACTTCAAGGACATTTCTTTTAAACTCCGGAAGCTCATCAAGAAATAAAACTCCATTATGGGCAAGGCTTACCTCACCTGGCTTTGGTATCTGGCCTCCTCCAACCATGGCTACATCGGATAATGTGTGGTGCGGAGAACGGAATGGCCTTGTTGCAATAAGGGGCTGGCCGTGCTTTAAGATGCCAATTATGCTGTGAATCCTCGTTGTTTCAAGGGCCTCCTCAAATGTCATATCAGGCAGTATAGTTGGAATCCTTTTGGCAAGCATTGTCTTTCCTGAACCAGGAGGGCCTATCATCAGGACATTGTGGCCTCCTACTGCTGCAACCTCGAGTGCCCTTTTAACATGCTCCTGACCTTTTACATCCTGAAAGTCGTCCTGGTAGATGGAGTGCTCTTTCATGATGGATGAAATGTCAGTCTCGGTTGGCTGTATTGTATTGGCCCCCCTGAAAAATTCTATCAACTCAGGCAGACTCTTAAATCCATACACAGGGATGCCTTTTACTACAGCAGCTTCCCTGGCGTTTTCAGCCGGAAGGATAACTCCTTTTACTCCCATCTGCATTGCAGTGATTGCCATTGAAAGTGCCCCTTTCACAGGCTTTATTCTTCCGTCGAGGGATAGTTCTCCTGTAATCATATATCCATCAACTGCATGAGGTTCAATTATGCCCTCGGCTACAGTAATGCCAATTGCAATGGGCAGGTCAAAGGATGAGCCCTCTTTTTTTATGTCTGCTGGCGCAAGGTTTACTGTTATCTGTTTGAGAGGGAAATTAAAGCCTGTGTTTTTGAGTGCTGCCCTTACCCTGTCTTTGCTCTCCTTGACTGCGGTATCAGGTAAGCCGACTGTTGAAAAGTGTGGAAGCCCTCTCGCTGTAATATCAACCTCTACATCGACGTGGTAGGCATCGATTCCAATCAGGGCAGCGCTGATAATCTTAGAGAGCACTTTGCCTCCCTGGTCGCAACGACCTGCCCAGCAGCTCATCTATTTTCAAGCCTATGTCCCCTGCCTCCATCAATGCTGTCCCTATAAGTATTGCATCAACCCCTGTCTCTTCAAGTCTTATGACGTCCTGCCTTGTCTTTATCCCGCTTTCGCTAACAACTGTCTTTTCTTTTGGTATCTCTTTAATGAGTTTGGTTGTTGTGTTAATATCTATCTCCATGGTCTTTAAGTCCCTGTTGTTTATCCCGATTATTTCTGCCCCTGAGTAAAGTGCTGTATCGAGTTCTTCAGGGTCATGGACCTCAACAAGACAGTCAAGTGAAAGCTCTCTGGAAAGACTCATAAGGTCTATAAGCTGATATTTATCAAGGGCTGCCACAATCAACAGGATTGCGTCAGCACAATATGCTCTGGATTCGTAAACCTGATAGTCCTCGATTATGAAGTCTTTTCTTAAAAGAGGCCTCTGCGTGACCTTTCTTATTTCTTCAATATATTCAAGCTTTCCTTTAAAATAATGTTCTTCTGTAAGGACTGATATTGCATTGGCCCCCTTTTCTTCATATATGGATGCAATTTTCAGAGGGTCAAAGTCCTGCCTTATTATGCCCCTGGATGGCGATGCCTTTTTGATTTCAGCGATGAGCCTTATGGGTTGTGTTTGCTCTCTCCTTATAGATGCCCTGAAAGGTCTCGATGGCGGCAGGTCCTTTATCCTTGCCTTTAAATCTCGGATAGGAAGCAGGGTTTTTCTATGCCTTAATTCTTCTTTCTTGTGACTTAAAATATCATCGAGTATCCCCATACAGCTAAGATTCTAAGGAAAGACGCACCTTTTTTCAAGGCAATGTATAAGTTAAAGACATTTACGACATTCCTCTCTACGAGTCATCGACCATTTAGGAATCAGATATTCTAAAGGACTCTTCAAGCAATCTATTTTAAATACATCACATATCACGCCAGGATAAACAGGCCGCATGAGGTGTTTAGTTATGGAATGTATTTATATTTGGTAATTATAAAAGATTTGGCACAAAACTGCATATATTTTGAACCAATAAAGTGAATATATTTTTATGGCTATTCTTATATCTGAATTCCATTTCTTTCAGATAGAAAGGGAATTTTTCTTTTGATATACCATGAATCTTTATAAGC
>JACROP010000113.1 GCA_016214385.1 Nitrospirota bacterium | reverse complement strand
TCTGGCGGGCTATCTGAAAAATCCATTGAGAGCTTGCCATTATACATGGAAAGGACACGTCTTACATACTGGCGTGTCTCCTGAATTGGAGGGACAGCGCCAAATTTATCCACGGCTTTGGCCCTGCATTGTACGCAGCAAGGGCAAGGGTAAGGTCGCCATTAAACCTTTGAAGCAGGTATTTGAGATACCTGACTCCTCCATCAACATTCTCCTCTGGATTAAAGGGATTACTGACATCCATAACGGCTGCAGTAGCTGGCATAAGCTGCATAAGGCCCTGAGCGCCTTTCCTTGATACAGCATATGGATTCCCGTTCGACTCTGCCTTGATAACTGCTTTAATCAGGGATGGGTCCATGTCGTATTTCTGAGACTTGCTATGGACTATGTGATGGTAATCTATATCTGTTGAATGGCTCTGCCTCTTAGCTACTCTGACAACTTTTTTCCGGCTTTCTGACATTACTTTTTTATAATCTTAGCTACTCTGACAACTTTTTTCCGGCTTTCTGACATTACTTTTTTATAATTCTTGCCAGGAGGGGTGTTTGTAAAATGTACTACTCCATCTTCATCGACATACTTATAAATGTCCGCATAAGAATATGCCCCTGGGATAAAAATAAGCAATAATATTAAAATAAAAGTTCCTCCACCCATCAAAGCCAAATATACCATTAGTTTTCCCCACTGTCAACGATTTCGCTCTTTGCAAGCGACCTGCCAACCTGTAAGCCCTTGATTTTAAAGGAGTGGATTTTATCTGATGTAAACTTTTCCAACAGACGACTTTACAATAGAAAGGGAGGCTGTTGCAGGCTCGACGTCTTTGCAATAACTCGTATTTGCGTATATAATTTTGGAAATATGGAAGAGACCAGATATTGCCTCTGCTGTGGGGAACAGGTTAGATTCAACCGCATAGAGCAGAATGAACGCATCCATCTGACATGCATATACTGCGGCTTTCTTTTAGCCTTTGAAGACGAGCCCCTCACCATCGAAAGGCCACCTCAGAAAACCAGCCCCGATGTTTCGGGGTGTATCCTTGTAGCCGACGATTCAAAATTTACAAGAAAGATAATCCACGACTTGCTGATTGAAAAACAATTTGCCTCTGAAGTGATGACCTTTGAAAACGGCCTTGAGCTTACCTCGGCTTTTGCAAAATTAATATCTGAAAAGAAACCCATCGAAATAATCGTTATAGACCTCAATATGCCTGTGATGGATGGCATCACTTCCGCAAAAACTTTAAGGGCCATTGAAGCCCAGCATACCCTCCAGAACATTCCTATAGCATTCTTTTCAGCAGTCAAAGCAGATAATAACCTGAGAAGGCAGATGGATGAACTGGCTCCTGCAAGTTATGTAAACAAAGGCACAGACCCTGACCCTGATAAACTCGCAGAGCGGGTAGAGCATCTCATATCGTATCTCCTGCAGGAGAAAAGAAAAAAACAAGGTGGCTTATAAAAAGCTTAATAAAAAACACATTGTAAGCTGGTGTCTGTTTGACTTTGCCAATTCGAGTTATTCGGCAATCATTGCCTCTGTAATTTTCCCGGTCTATTATGCCAACACTGTAGTCGGTAACACAGAAGGTATCGGGGATTTGTGGTGGGGCAGAGCAATATCCCTGAGCATGGCAATAATAGCCCTCACCTCTCCTTTCCTTGGAGGCATTGCAGATTACGCCGGGGTAAAAAAGAGACTTCTCCTCCTTTACACAGTTATGAGCATATTTGCAATAGCGAGTCTTTCTACACTCAGAGAAGGGATGATTATGGCGGGCTTTTCTATGATTGTGATTGCAAACATTGGCATGGAGGGAGGTCTTGTCTTTTACAATGCCTTTCTTCCACAAATAACGCCAAAAGAATATCAGGGGAGGCTCTCGGCATGGGGCTTTGGAACAGGATATGCAGGCTCAATCATCTCACTTCTCATAGCCATGCCTCTTGTAAACGCAGGCAGCTATGAACTCACATGGCTCATGGTGGCTGCCTTTTTCGCCCTGTTTTCAATACCTGCCTTTGTCTTTCTCCCATCAGACCGTCCGCCTCAGGCGGAAGGGCTTTCTTTAATTAAGGCTGGCGCGGCAGGAATTAAATATACACTGGCAACATTAAGAGAGCTATGGAATAAGAAGGAGCCGAGGAAGTTCCTGCTTGCCTATTTGATATACGAGGATGGTATCAATACAGTAATAGTCTTCTCAAGTCTTTTTGCGGCAACAACGCTCGGTTTCAAACCGCAGGAATTGATAGCCCTGTACATTGTCGTGCAGGTTACTGCCCTTATTGGCGCCTTTATCATGGCAAAACCAATAGATGTATGGGGGCCAAAGAAAGTTGTTATAACCTCTCTCTTCATGTGGAGTGCTGTAACTACTTTAGCCTTTTTTGTCCAGAGCAAAGCCCAGTTCTGGGCCATAGCCTCTTTTGCAGGCCTTGGCCTCGGCACTGTGCAAGCAGCAACAAGGGCATTTTATACCCAGTTTATCCCCGCAAAAAAGGAAAGCGAATATTTTGGCGTATATTCTTTAGCTGGAAAGTCATCGGCTATAATAGGGCCATTAATTTTTGGCGAGGTCTCTTCTGCATTTGGAAACCAGCGGCCAGCAATCCTCTCTGTGGCAGCTTTCTTTATTTTAGGCATGATCATACTATACTTTGTAAGAGGTGGCGGGCCTAATGCCGCTAAAACCGAATAATTGCAATTTAACCACATATACTATACCTCAAGCATTTGAAAAGGCTGCACTGTCCTGCCCGGAAAAGATTGCCCTTCAGGGAAAGGTTAATGAGACTTATGTAAGCTACACTTACAGGGAAATCCTCGGCAGGGCTAAAACTCTCGCATTGTTTCTTATTGCCGAAGGTATAGAAAAAGGTGACAGGGTTGCTATTTATTCGAAGAGCTATCCTGAATGGGGAATATCTTATCTCGGACTCATCTTAGCAGGTGCTGTTGCAGTCCCTGTTGATTCACAGCTTGAGGCAGAAGACGTAAGAAATATACTGATTCACTCCCGGAGCAGGGTCATTTTTATATCCAGAGAAAACCTCGATAAAACATTATCTGCCACCGCAGGTCTTCAGTTAAAGGTCATAAATCTTGATAGTGAGGAGTTTTATGATATATGTAAATCAAAGGGCGAAAAGTCTGAAGTCTTCGCAGAGAGTCGCTTCGACCTGCCAGAAATTCATGAAACTGATGTTGCCTCAATAGTCTATACATCAGGGACAACAGGCATACCAAAAGGTGTGGCGCTCACCCATAAAAACTTTTGCTTTGACGCCTTTAGCATTATAGAGGCA
>JACROP010000112.1 GCA_016214385.1 Nitrospirota bacterium | reverse complement strand
GTAGTTCAAGAATAATAAAGATGGCGATGATCCAGCCGGACAATCCAATACTGTCCACGTCTGAGTATGCTTTCATCAAGACCGAACATATCCATGTATTCTTGATATGTCCTGCCGAAAAATGTGATGAGATCTATGTCCAGTCGTTTTTTATCTGCCATAGGATTATCTTTCGAGCACTATGGGCAAATGAACCTTATCAGCCAGCGCCTTTAATGCAGCTTCTTTCAGCTTATCTTTGCCGAGGTCTTCTTTGCCCACCACCTCCTCGATATCTATTCTGACAATCCCAGTTATCTGCAGTTTTTCTTCAGGAAAATCGCCATAACCTCCTTCTGGCTGATATTTCTCCATGAGACATTTCAGGGCAAATACCTTTTCTTCTCTGTCTTCGATAATTGTTGCTCTGCCTTTTATGATGACACTTCTGTAAAGATAATCAGCCTTGCATGGGTTTTCGTTGCCCTTAACATAGGCAATTGGCATATCTACTTCGAAGCAGACTCGATTGTCCCTCTTAATGTCCTCGATCTTTTCCCCTTCCTTTGCTGTATGGAAATAAATCTTCCCAAATCCCCCCTGCCCCCCTTTAGTAAAGGGGGGTGAGGGGGGATTATAGGCAAAATTCAACGGCTTCACCATCGGATAACCATCTTTATCTATAGTCCCCAATCTGCCCACATGGCAGGTATTGAGTAAATCAATAATAATCGCCTTGTCCTTTATCTCTTTTTTCCATTTGCGCATAATTAAAGTATTTCGCGGCCTTCCTTCTTTCTTACATTTATCAGATACACAGAGATAATTGCGGTCAATCCACCCACAATGGTAGATATTTTAGGCACCTCCCCTAAAAATATCCAACTTAAAGTAACCGCGCTAAAGGGTACGAGGAAGATAAAAGAACTTGCCCTGTATGAGCTTAAACGGCTAGAGGCAAAGAAATAGATGGTGGTAGCAAAGGTGCTGGCGATAACCCCCAGATAAAGAATATTCAGCCAGAAAAACAGGCCTTGATTAAAGACAGCCGATAGCCCGTAGGGAAGGGCAAGGAAGAAGAAAAGTATAGAACAGAAGGCATAGGCAAATACACTGAAGACCAGTGGAGATACCATGTTTCCAGCCTTCTGGCTACAGATGGTGATGAGCGCCCAAAGAATGGCACATATTACGAAATAGATATTCCCGGTCATAAAGAGATTATGAGGGTTAAGCTCCCAGAAAAACAGATAAAGATAAAGCCCCATAAAAGCTGATCCCAGAAGTATATATATGAGGGCAGATTTATTCACCTTTAATGGTCCTTTCAGGAAAAACAACAGTGGTATGAAAGTAATAAAATTGATAAAGAATCTCCAGAATGCCAATATCTCAGAGGGCAGGCTCGTGGCAATAGCCTTTGCCGATACCCACGCCCCACCCCAGAGTGTCATGGAAAGGATTATCAGAAATGTAAATAGCCTGGTTTTATTTTTGGCTGAATTCATTTTGCGTTTGTATTATTTCTCTGCAAAGGCAAAGAGCCTTTTGAAACTAAACTCAATGCCCTTCTCTGTCTTGTTATTCTCAAAACTCATCGCAAAGGCATATTTAAAGTATTCTTGTTCTTTTTCGGGCAATGCTGCCAGATATGGCCTTAGCCCTGCCGAAGACCACCATTCAAGGACTTCGTTTATGCTTTCAAAAACAAGTCTATAATCTTTATATAAAACTTCAATTTTGCTGAATCCTACACCTTTCAACAAAGATACATATGCTTCCTTTATCGGGAAATACCATGGCGACATCCAGTTAGTATAATACTTTTCTAAATCCAGTAGAGCTATTGAATTATTGATATAATTAAAGAACTCTCTGCAGAATTTTTTTGCCGGGAGCTGAAAGGCAATTCTGCCGCCATTTTTCAATGATTGATAGACTAACTCCATCACATCCTGCTGCTCTTTTATCCACTGCAAAGTTGAGTTAGAGAACACAAGGTCAAATATTTCACTAAAGTTCATCGATTGAGCAGGGATTTGCATAAAGGAAATGTTCTTAACTTTATCGGAAATTGTTCTTGCCTTTGCAAGCATCTCCTGAGAGGAATCAATACCAGTTACGCTACCCTTTGATGCCAGCCTTGCAAGTTCAACAGTAAGCTTTCCGGTTCCGCAGCCAATATCAAGTATGGAATCGGTATCACGCACCTGAGCCATAGTAATCAACTCTTTCCCCACATCAATCTGCGGTGCTTTTGTGGAATCATATTTTTCTGCATCCCATCTCATGATAAACCTCCAATTCCAAGTCTTTTTAAGAATGACGACCGTTGCCCTTTTACATTAACTTCTATTCTTATAGCCGGTCTTTTTGCCTCATCAGCAAGAGCTTTAAAAATATCTTCCTCGTAAATCATCCCTAAAAGACTGCCATTTTCCACAACCGGAAAGTTGTAAAAACCCTTATCTCTTGCAACCTCGACAATTTCGAATAGTTCTATATCAGGTGATACAGTCACAGGCTTTTTCATGAATTCCGTAACTTTTATTTCATCAAGCCAGTAGCCGATCTCCCATTTGCTTAAAGTGGTAGCGTCTGATGGAAGCGCCCTTGCAATATCTCCCCTTGTGACCACACCAATCAGCTTATTGCCGTTTGTAACAGGGAGTATCTTTACGCCATGAAGTTTAAAAAGCCTTTCAGCTTCTCTGATTGATGTTTCCTTACTTGTTGGATTGCATTTGCGCATTATCTCAGACACCCGCATAAAGTCCTCCTTTACAGCATAATTTTACAAAATAAAAAGGCCACGGTTTTTTATTCCGTGGCCTTTGAGTTATTCTTAATTATCTTCTGCTAAAAACTAATAGAATCCCCCTCCAGCCACGGCGTTTAAATGCCATGCCTGCTTAAGAAGCCTATTTGCTATCAGCAGATTATAAAACATGGTTGAAGTATAGATAGTTTTTATTTATGTGTCAAGAAAAATATTCTCTTTCTGCTGTTACCATTTTGAAATGTCACATTTAGGCTATTCTCTCTACGAGTCGTAGACTATCTTCAGAATTAGATGAACAAGTTAATAGTAACATCAAAAAAAGTACAAATTTGTTGAAAATTCAGAAAGAATGCAGTATCTTTTAAATAAAGAGACCTCAATGCAAATTTGCCACCAGATTGGAGATGCCAGGGGCACCCTCCCTGCCCCAAAACCTATGAGTCTGCCAAAAAAGAAGGTACATATATTTATCGTTTCTGACGCAACAGGAACGACGGCTGAAATGGTGATAAATGCGGTCCTGGTGCAGTTTAAGGATATAAAACCGGTCTTCAAGAAATTCCCCTATATCAGGACCAAGGAACAGGTCAAGGCGATTCTGAACCAGGCTAATGCGGTACAGGGCATTGTCATCTACTCCCTTGTCTCACAGGAACTAAGGTTGTGGATTCGCAAGGAAAAACGAAAAATGGATATCTTTACCATCGACCTCCTTGGCCCAATCCTTGACCGGATAAGAAGGCTGTGGGACCTGATTCCTATACTGGAGCCAGGTCTTTTAAGGGGAATCGGGGAAGAGTCGATTCGCCTTGCTGAATCAATTGATTTTACCCTGAAGCACGATGATGGACAGGGCCTGGAGACCCTGGAGAAGGCAAATCTTATCATACTTGGCGTCTCGAGAACCTCCAAAACCCCTACCAGTCTTTATCTTTCCTGTAACTATGGTTTAAAGGTGGCCAATGTGCCCATTATCCTTGGTGTAAAACCACCAGATAAGGTCTTTCTGCCGAAGACCCAGAAGATAGGCTTTACTATCGCTCCAGAGAGGCTCGCCTTTATCAGGCAAAGGAGACTTAAGTACGCGGCGTCCATCGATTATGCGGATATAACCCATATTAGAGAAGAGTTGGAATACAGCTATCGGATATTCAATCAGATAAAGGGACTTCAGATTTTAGATGTCACGAATAGTTCTATAGAGGAGATCGCTAACAGGATAATGGAGGGTAGAGAGGAAATGTTAGGTCGCAAATCGTGAAAGGGGGTGATATTTTGTGAAGCACAATCTTGTGTTATGGTTTAAAGACCTGGGCAAAGAAGACATCCCGCTTGTGGGAGGGAAATGTGCCAATCTCGGAGAACTCTACGGAAAGATTGGCGTGCCCGTCCCAGATGGTTTTGCCATTTCAGCATATGCCTATCAGGTGTTTTTAGAAAAAAACCGTGCAAATGAAAAGATTGATGCCCTTTTGGCCGATATAAATATGGATGATCTGGGATCGATCCAGGAGGTCTCACAACGAATCAGGACGCATATTGAGAGCCTTTCAATGCCCAACGAGATAAGGGATGCAATCCTAAAGGCATACGAAGGTCTCTGTAAACTGCTTGGCAAGAAGACTGTAGCAGTGGCTGTAAGGTCTTCAGCAACGGCTGAGGACCTGCCAGACGCAAGTTTTGCTGGCCAGCAGGATACGTTTCTGAACGTGACACGAAAAACACTCTTAAAGGGGGTTCAGCAGTGCTGGAGCTCCCTTTTCACGCCAAGGGCCATTGTCTACCGAAGAGAAAAGGGGTTTGCCCACGACCAGGTACTCATCAGCGTGGCTGTTCAAGAGATGATTGATTCGCAGGCTTCAGGGGTCACGTTCACCTTAGAGCCTGTAACGGGTGAGAGGGATAAGATAGTTATAGATGCCTCCTGGGGGCTTGGCGAAGCCATCGTAAGCGGCAAGATTACACCAGATGAATATGTCGTGGAAAAAGGAACCTTCCGCATCCTTGATAGAAAGGTCTTCAAGAAGGAAAAACAGATTGTATACGATGAAAAGGGCGGCACCAGATGGGCTATGGTTCCTAAAGGTATGCAGGACAGACAGGCACTGACGGATGAAGCAATCGTCCGACTGGCGCAGTATGGCGTCCAGATAGAGAATCACTATGGAGTCGCACAGGACATTGAATGGGCTATAGATAGAGCTGGCCGTCTTTTCATACTCCAGGCAAGGCCTGAGACAGTTCACATGGTAGGAATAAAAAAGAGGGAGGAGAGAGGGCTTATGGAACAGGAAATCCTTGTTCGAGGTCTGGGTGTTAGCCCAGGGCAGGGGAGTGGAGAGGTGAAGGTCATATTGGATGTCAAGGAGATTTCAGGTTTTCATGAAGGCGAAGTCCTGGTTACTGAGATGACTACCCCTGATTGGGTTACAGTAATGAAAAAGGCCTCTGCTATTGTTACTGATTTGGGAGGCAAGACCTGCCATGCTGCTATTGTTAGCCGTGAGCTTGGAATACCTTGCGTAGTCGGCACAGAGAATGCCACAAAGGTCTTAAAGGGCGGTGAGATAGTGACCGTAGAAGGGCAGAGAGGTCTTGTATTTAAGGGTGCAATGGTTGAAAAAGAGGCGGCAAAGCCCAGCCCGGCACTCCTTGATGTATCGGCGCAGGCCATCACAGCTACCAGGGTGTATGTTAATCTGTCTGTTCCTGAGATTGCGAAAAAGGTTGCCCAGGAGACAAATGCAGACGGTGTTGGCCTCCTCAGGGCAGAACATATGATGCTCGAAATCGGGAAACACCCGAGACTGCTTATCGAGGAAGGCGGAGAGCAGATGATGGTAGATACCTTTTCCCGCGGTATCAGTGAGGTGGCTGAGGCGTTCTTTCCACGTCCTGTGGTTTACA
>JACROP010000111.1 GCA_016214385.1 Nitrospirota bacterium | reverse complement strand
GCCCAGAGATAGAATGTCGCCTTTGGTTTTATCAGATGGAAGCCAAGGCCCTTTAATCCATTGTAAAGGGCGTCTCTTCTGTCCTGATATGTTTTTCTGATATCTGAAAGTATAGAATCATCGGTATTGAATGCGGCAATGGCTGCCTCCTGTATTGCCTGAAACACGCCTGAGTCAAGGTTTGTCTTTATCTTCCCAAGACCTGTAATGACCTTAGAATTACCGGCTGCAAAGCCGATTCTCCAGCCTGTCATATTATAGGTCTTTGAGAGGGAATGGAACTCCATGCCGACATCAATTGCCCCTGGTATCTGAAGGAAGCTCAGTGGTTTATAATCGTCATAATAAATTTCAGAATAGGCTGCGTCATGGCATACGATGATGTTATGTTTAAAGGCAAACTCTACGACTTCTTCAAAAAACTCCTTTTGCACAATGGCAGATGTTGGGTTATTTGGATAATTTATAAACATCAGCCGCGCCCTCTTTAAAATATCCTGAGGTATTGCCTTTAAATCCGGGATAAAATGGTTTTCTTTTAACAGTGGCATTGTGTAGCTTTCTCCCCCGGCAAAAATGGTTGCAACGCTATAGACCGGATAACCAGGAGAAGGAATAAGTGCAACATCCCCCGTATTTATGAATGCCAAAGGGATATGACCTATCCCCTCTTTGGAACCGATAAGTGAGATGACTTCTGAGTCTGCATTAAGGGATACCCCGAAACGCATTTTATACCAGTCTCTGACCGCCTCTCTGAAAGAGGGCATCCCCTCATAAGAGGGATAGCGGTGGTTTCTGGGGTTTTCAACTGCAACCTTCATTTTTTCAACAATATGTCTGGGGGTTGCAATATCAGGGTCCCCTATGCTCAGGTCTATCAGGTCAACGCCTTTGCTAATGGCCTCCTGCTTCATTCTGTCAATGGCTGCAAAAAGATAAGGTGGAAGATTCTTTACCCTCTCAGCAAGTTCAATCTTAATTTTTCTGCTCAAGTTTACCTCCGTATAAGGATCACAAATGACCACTTGCAAGTAAATCTGTGATTATCTGTGTTTTTATTATAAGGATAATGGGGCAAGTTTTAAAGGTTTTTTCAGCTTCAGATAAAATATTGTGAAATATATCGCAAGGCAAGAAAGACAATAATCACACCTAACATAAGTTTTATAAACTTCTGTGGAACAAATTTCTGAGCCCGCGCCCCAAGGTACATGCCGACAAATCCACCAATTCCAAAGAGAAAGCCCAGTAACCAGTCAGGCGCAGTTACCACGCCTTTAACAGGAATAACGCTGTAAAATACTACGCCGGAGATAGAAGTCAGAAAAGTCCCCATCAATGCAGCGCCAGCAACTGTGTAAACCGGCAGGTGAAAAACTGCCACACAGAATGGTGCAATGATCGCCCCTCCGCCGATTCCATATGCACCACCAATAATCCCCACAAAGAAGGCAAGGATAAACATGCCTATTGTGCTGAAGGAAAACCTTTCACCACAAAACTCGTATTCAATCTTTATCAGAGTGGATGAAATCGTTTTAACTATTGCTTCTGGAGGAAGGCCGGCAGCTATTCTGGCATTTTGCTGTTCTTTCAACTGCGTGCTTCTTTCCTTAAATTTTTCATTGAGGGTATTTATCTTAGCTCTTCTACTACTTGCCTTTCCTGAAATCTCATAAAGAAGACGGACACCAATATAAAGCAGCACGCAGCCTGCAAAGAGGTTGAAGGCTTTTGGGTCAGGCAGATACAGAACCCTGAGATAGTATCCAATAAATATACCTGGAAGCGTTCCGATAATAATAACCCATGTAAGTGGCCATGCCATACGGCCTTCCTTGAAATAGCGGTAGACGCCGCTCGGAATTGCGACAATGTTATAGACGAAATTGGTGGCACTTACAGATGGGCTGGTGTAATTGAGAAAACTCATCTGGAATGGAAGCAGGAGAAAGGCACCTGAGACTCCTCCCATTGAGGTGAAGAATGAAATGACTAATGCTACCAGAGGGGGGATAAACACCCATGTTTCAACCCCTGATACCGGGAAAAGAATGTATATAAGATCCATTTGTTAGCTCCTGGTTAACCCGGATAATGCATTTAGGAAACCACAGAGATCACAGAGCTATAATTTGGAGTATTGGAGTAATGGAGTGATGTGTTCTTTTTCCCCCAATACTCCAACACTCCATTACTCCATTTTCTCTGTGTCCTCTGTGGTTAATTGCATTTTCCCGGTTAATACTTTTTCATCTATCGCTTTTTTTGTCAACTTTATTGTGATAAACTTCCAACAAAGCAGAGCTAAGAGCTAAGAACTAAGATTCTTAGTTCTTAAATCTTAACTCTTAATTCTGTCTTTCTGGGAAAAGGGGAAGGGACACAGAGCTTGTCCAAAAACTCTTTTTCGATTTCTGAGTAAGCAAAACCTTTTTTCATGAGAAGTATAAATAGTCCTTTATCTCTTTAATCTCAGCCTAAGGCTGGAAGGGAAGAGAGAAAATGAAGGGAAGAGAGAAAATGAGGGGTCAGCGATATTGAAGAAATAAGAGATGCGATATACAGATATTATAAAATTAAGGGGCTTGAAGAAATTAATACACCTGAAGAAAGAAGCGGGAGGCGGATGTTCATATATCTTTCAAAAAAAGAGACAGCATCATTTAACAGAGAGATATCGGAAATGATAGGGGGAATGAGTCTGTCTGGTGTAACCCATCAATATAAGAGGACTCTAAAGAGGCTGAAGGAGGACAGGAGATTTTTAAAGCAATGGGAGAGAGAGTCTAAAGCAGGGCTGACCCCTTTAATACTTGAATACTCGGACAGTTTATGTGTTCGCTACATCGGATTAAAAAGAACTTGACAACAATATTATTTTGAACTACCATTATAAATAGTAGGATTTAAGAATATAGTAGGAGGTTTTGAATATGCAGTCGGTAAAGGTATTGCCTAAAGGACAGATAACCCTTCCTAAAAAGATAAGAAAAAGTCTGGATATAAAGGAAGGAGATACCTTGATCGTTGAAAAGACCGATGGTGAGATAGTCTTAAAGAAAGGGAAGACTATTTTCGACTATATAGGCGCTTTACCTGATCTCGGTATAAGCATCGAAGATATGAGAGAAAAGGCCATCGAGGAGGTTGCAAAAGAGCGTGCTTAAAGCATTTATAGATACCAGTGTAATACTCAGGCTGTTGGTTAAAGACGATGATAATAAGAGGAAGGCTGCTGAAAAACTGCTTAAAGAAGCAAAAAATGAAGGGATAACCTTATATCTTTTACCGGTCGCAATTATGGAAATAGTTTTTGTCCTTGAAAAGATTTACAAACTCAACAGAAAGACGATCAGAGAAATGGCGGAGGCAATTTTGAATACCCCTGAATTAAGAATCGAGATGGGAGATGTGTTCAAAAAAGCCCTCGAAACCTACGAACTCAAAAATATTAAATTTGCCGATGCGGTGATGGGATATTGGGGATTAGAAAGGGGCTTCTCAACAGTCTATACTTACGACGAAAAGGATTTTAAAAGGATAGAGGGGCTTAAGGTCAGGATGCCGTAGTTTCATCATAGAGCAGTCACATATTTCAGCCATGCGATAAGGCAATGGCAATCGAAGGGGAAACCTCAGTGAAAAATGCATTGTCAAACCTGCTGGGGCACAGAATAGCCTTTGGTCTATTATGGGCAACTGCCCTACTCTTGCCTCTAAATTCCTCAGCCGAAGTAACCTGGTATTTCAACTGGTATTGCGCGGGGTGTTCCAAGATCGGCGCCAGAACCACCGGCACGGAAGGTCCTTTCTCATCCCAGTCAGCCTGCGAAAGCGCACGGTCCAGAATGAAAAGCAGTATGTCAAGGTCAGGTGGCGGTGTTGATGTCATGTCGTGTTCTTCCAGAGGGTATGAGTCTACCCGCCCCGACACAAGCCGTCCTTCTGGCTCACGCGGTTCAGATTCAAACCAGTATCCTGACTATACCCCGCCTGCTTATGATGATGGGGCAGAGCGAAAACAGAAGCAGGAAGAACTGGAGCGCCGGCGCAAAGAAGAAGAGGAAAAGGCGCGCCAGCAACAGGAAGAATTCATCCGTGAACGGGACAAGGCAGCCGGAAGCCTCAAAGGCAGCGGCTCCGGGACATTCGGCATCAAGGGAACCCCCGAAGGCGATTTACAAATAAAATCTGCTGCGCCATCAAAAGAAATCCGCGATATCAGCACCGCGTGGAGACAGCTCCATTGCGCAGCTACGATTTCCTTGAGCGCGATAGACGCAGCGCGCAAGGACCCTCCCGATCTCGAGGAAGTGCGCTACTTGGGCGAGGAGGTCATCAAGGCGCTCAATGGGGACCGCATGGGTGTTGCCTGTCCTGAGAAGATTCCTGACCCTCCCAAGCCCTATGGACGGGAGAGGCTGGAGAACAGCACATTGCTGAAATTCTACAGCACATTGATGCAAGCCGCCGTAAAACAGGCTCAGCAGATTATTGATATCAACAAGCAAATCACGGAACTGAAATCAAAACTCGAAGAGACAAAGACACAGCCCCGGCAGATGTATCAGCCAGTATCTGCATCGGTGGTTGATTTGAGGAATGCCAAAGGCGATGTTGTGGATTTGAGTGTTGTAAGCGGAGACCTGCCCTTTAAGACAAAAAGCGAGAAGCCCGGCATAGACCGCATCGTGGTCCCCCTGCCGCCAATACCTGCTGACCCCGACCGCCCATTATGGTTGCAACTGGCTCCCCGATTCAGGTACTTCATGGAAATGGAAGACCTGCGGGACCGCTATGTGAAAGGCTATACCATTATTCAGGAACTCCGCAGCAATCTGGCTTTGGAAGCATTGCGCGCACAATACGGCATCGCCCAAAAACCTGCCCCAACTTCACAAGAGCGGCTTGACGCATGGTTTGAACAGGAAGTAAATAAAGCGCGCGACCGGGTCCTAAAAGAAGAAGAAAAGGCAATTCAATCATTGCGTGGACAGTCATTCGATAAAATGCTCAAGGAAGTCAAGCGATTTCAGAAGCAAAAAAAGGCGAGAGACTTGCAAGGCCAGGAATCTGCAAAAGCAGCCGTCAAAAAAATAGAGCAAATCCTGAAACAAGAAGCATCGGCAATACAGGAAGTGCGCGGACGCTCAGTCCAGAAGATGACCGAAGAAGTTATGCGCATGAAGGAGCAGGGATTATATAAAGACGGAGACAACCTTCTTGAGAAGGGCATGACAGACGCCAGGTTCCGCCAGGCATTGAATCAGTCCCGCGACCGCATCCTCAAAGAGGAAGAAGAGGCAATCAGGACGGCAAACCGGCAGACAATGGAGGGTATGAAAAAAGAGATTGAACGCTTAAACGAACAGGGGTATGTTTTTTTAAAGGATGACATAGACAACAAGAAGATTGATGCTGCCCGCGACCGTATCCTCAAAGAGGAGGAAAAGGCAATTCAGACTGCGCGAGGGCGCTCGTTTGAAAAACTCACAAAAGAAATTCAGAACCTGCAAAAACAGAGGGAGCGGAAACTCAAAGAGGAGCAGGCTCAGTTGAGCGAAACGCAAAGACAGATTGACGTAAGACAGACCAAAAAGCAGCAAGCCTCTGCGAAACTCAATGAGTACCGGGGCCTTGCCCAAAAAGCGTCAAATGTCCCAACACAGGCGCAGAGCCTGATGAAGGAGATTAAATAAGGAGGTTGATATGCGTAATAAAATCTTATTGCCGGTATTACTGCTCCTATTATTTACAACATTTAACGTCTCTGTTGCCCTGTCCGCCGATGAGGAATCCCTCGCAAAAGAGGCGGAGCAGGCAGGGAAACTCAGAAAGGCGCTGACGCATTATGTATCTGCATTGCAGTCAGCATCTGAAGGTAGCGCGAAGGATCAGGCGCTGCGCGAGAAGATCATCGCGCTCGCTCAGAAGGTGAAGCCGGCACCAGCGGTGCCTGAGGAGGCACAGAAAAACCTGGGACGAGGGATTGCGGCCTTTGAAATCGCAAAGTCGCCAAGCGATCTAATGGCTGCCATTTCTGAATTCAAGAAGGCTGCACGCGCTGCACCATGGTGGGCGGATGCTTATTTCAATCTCGGTCTGGTACAAGAAAAGGCAGGCCAGTTTAATGCGGCCATGCAAAGTTTCAAGTTATATCTCCTTGCGGCGCCGTCAGCCCCTGAGGCACAAGACGTAAGGACACGAATATATGGGTTGGAGTTAAAGGCTGAACGGCAACAAAAGGAAAACCGCGAAAAGGCTGCCAGCACCGAGCGTGAAGGACAGGCGGAGGAACGGCGACGGAACATGGAAGCACTCGTCGCCTCCCTGCCTGGGATTTGGTGGAACGGCTGCCCTGCCCACGGGACAATGCACTATTATGAAATACGAATTAGGAATGGAATACTGGAGTACCGCTTTTGGATGCCGAAGTCATTCACTCTTACTGTGGACATGTGGTCCCCCTGGCTTGGCGAGTATTGGGCGGCGAAGGGAAATCACGCGTATTCCTACCGATTTGAACCGAGAACCGGCTCATTCGTTTCTATTGGGCCAGATCCGGAGAGTGGTAGAACGGGTGTATTCAAAATTATCTCGCCAGATGAATTGGTCGAGGAACGTTCATGGCCTGGCAGCACGGAAAGATGTAATTGGCGCCGACAGAGATAATAAGGTCGTAAACCTTGCATCGGCCATACACCTGAGGGGCAAGGGGGATCAGGGAAGCGAGGCGGGACACTTGCCTTAATTTGATTCGCGCGAAACTAAGAAACTAAGGGGACGCTACCCAATGGCACTACCTTAACGAGGCCGCCACACGCAGCTCTTGTAGTTTGGGTAGTGCCATTGTAGGACGTCCTCATTACCCTGCCGGAATTCGGCGTAAAGTATAATAAATAGGGACAGCTGTACTATCTCAATAATTCAGTAACTTTCTGGAGTTTATCAAAAGGTGTTTCATAATTCAATCCTCCATGTTTTCTCAGATGATTAAATTCAAATAAAAAGTTTCCAAGGTTCATAATCAGATCTCCCTCAGACTCAAACGAGTTAGGGTAAAAGAATTCGTTCTTAATTATCTTCCAAAATGCCTCTATTTTGCCATTGGTTTGAGGTCTATAGGGCTTAGTGTATATGTGCCTTATTCCCAATTCATTGCACATTGTTTCAAAGGGATGTTCCCTGTCAATAACATCATAACCGTGTCAGGTCTTGACATGATATACGAGTCAATGCGGCTACAGTGACAGAACTTGACAATTGTATATAAATAAATTAATCTATGTATATACAAACAAAGGGAGGCCCGAATACATGAAATCTTCCGTTAAAATGACATCTATAAGGCTTGATACAAAACTTGCAGATGAAGCGGTGAAAGTCCTCGGTGCAAAGAGCAGAAGCAATGCAGTCCATATAGCTTTGAGAGAAGTCGTTGCCCTCAATAAATTCAAAGAGTTGATGTCAAAGCATGGCGGAAAATTAAAATTTGAGGCTCATGGCAGATAGGATTATTATCTTTGACACTTCAATCTTTATTGATCACCTGAGAACAAATAAATTCGCCAATCATTTCCGGAACCTGAACGGTCTTATAAGGAACTCTGCTGTTGTCCTGTCTGAATTGGCACGAGGCGCTACAAGAGAAATGGAAAAGAGTTTCGTGTCAGCACTGGCGAAGAATCACCCGATACTTACCCCGACAGAAAAAAACTGGCTCGAATCAGGTGAAATACTGTCTAAGATGTATATGGATAATGGTTTTTCTCCTGAGAAACTGAGAGACCTGCATTTTGATGTCCTGATAGCGCTTACTGCGAGGAATCATGGTGCGACTGTTATAACCTCAAATAAAACCGACTTTGAACAGATCAGGGCATACAAAGATTTTTATCTTGAAATCTGGTAAAAGTTGCGTTTGTCTGAGGCTTAGAGCATTTTAATTATTTATGGAGGATACCATGGACAAAGAGTATAAACTTCTCCTCGGCTGTAAGTGGGTGGATTCAGGGGAAAAGATGGATGTTATAAACCCTTATAATGGCGAGGTTATAGGAAACGTCTGCACTGCAGACATCGGATATGCAAAAAAGGCTGTAGCTGAAGCATACGCGGCTTTCGAGTTTTATAAAAAAACTCCAGGTTACAAAAGGGCAGAAATTCTACACCTTATTTCAGAAGGCATAAAAAAGAGGAAAGAGGAGATTGCAAAGAGCATAAGCCTTGAGGTCGGGAAGGCCCTGAAAGAGTCACGCATTGAGGCAGCGAGGGCTGCGCTTACTTTTGAGATAGCCTCTGAGGAGGCAAAAAGGATTGGGGGCGAGGTAATACCCCTTGATTTAATCCCCGGTCTTGAAGGCAGATGGGCTTTAACGAGGAGGTTTCCAATAGGCCCTATCTTAGGGATAACCCCATTTAATTTCCCGCTCAACCTCGTAGCTCACAAGATAGCGCCTGCCCTTGCCTCAGGCAATACAATAATCATAAAACCTGCCTCCAAGACGCCGATAACTGCTTTACTACTTGGAGAGATATGTGTTGATTCCGGGGTAAATGATGGGGTCTTAAGCATCCTTCCTATGTCTTCAAAGGTTGCTGAAGAGCTCCTCGATGATGAGCGTATAAGGATGCTTTCCTTTACAGGTGGAGCCTCTGTTGGATGGAGGCTTAAGGCCAGGGTATCTAAGAAAAAGGTAGTCCTTGAGCTTGGTGGAAATGCCGGTGTTATTGTCCATTCAGATGCAGACATTGAACATGCTGCTAAGAGATGCGTCTATGGTGCTTTTACCAATGCAGGCCAGAACTGCATTTCTGTCCAGAGGCTTTATGTGCATGAGGATATCTATGAGAAGTTTATGGAGATATTCCTTCCTCTTGTGAAGAATCTCACGGTTGGCGACCCCCTTGATGAGACTGTTGATATGGGGCCTATGGTGAGCGATGAAGAGGCAAAGAGGATAGAGTCATGGGTTAAAGAGGCTGTTGATGGGGGTGCAAAGATACTGACAGGAGGAAGGAGGAAGCAAAGTCAGAGACTCGTACCGAACTTTTTTGAGCCAACAGTTTTAATCAATACAGAGCCTGATATGAAGGTAAGCTGCATGGAAGCCTTTGCACCCATTGTGACAGTAATAAAGTACAGGGAGTTTGATGATGCCCTGAGAATGGTGAACGATACCCCTTATGGCCTTCAGGCTGGAGTTTTTACCAATGATAAGAGACTTATATTTAAGGCATGGGAGACTATAGAGGTTGGCGGTATAATGATTAATGATGTGTCTACTTTCAGGATTGACCATATGCCCTATGGCGGGGTGAAGGAGTCAGGGCATGGGCGTGAGGGTCTCAGGTATGCGATTGAGGAAATGACAGTGTTGAGATTGCTGACACTAACTTGAAGGATGTAGGGGGAGTTGGTATAAGCTAAAGGATTTTCTAAGGGCTGTTAATTAAACTAACCGTTATAAATACATTATTTAAAAGTAGTGGTTGACATTTTATAAATTTTCCTATAAATTGGGAAATATGGCTGGAAAACTCGGTCAGGTGCTTATAGCTAATAAGTTGATTAGTGAAGAGCAGTTGAGAAAAGCCCTTGACCTTCAGAGAAAAGAAGGGGGGCGACTTGGATCGATTTTAGTTAAGCTCGGTTTTTTAGACGAGGGAAAACTCGTAACATTTCTGAGCAAACAATACGGCGTTCCTGCTATTGACCTCTCCGAGTATAAGATTGACCCTTCTGTTACGAAATTCATACCAATAGAGGTAGTCCAGAAATATCAGATGATGCCTGTGACAAGGGTTGGCGCCACTCTGACCATTGCCATGGTAGATCCCTCCAATGTTTTTGCAATAGACGATATAAAGTTTATGACGGGCTATAATGTTGAGCCAGTAGTGGCCACGGAAACAGCAATACGCGAGGCAATTGCCCATCATTACGGCAAGTCAGATGCCCTCCAGACAGTCATGGACAGCCTTAAAAAACAGGAAGGCGGCGATATGCTTGATTTTGTTAAGGATGAAGAAGAAGAGTCTGTTGACATTGTAGAGTTAAAGCAGGCTGTTGAAGAGGCTCCTGTTGTAAAACTTGTTAATTTAATCCTTTCCGAGGCAATAAACAGGGGTGCGAGCGATGTCCATATAGAGCCATATGAAAAGGTCTTCAGGGTTCGCTACAGGGTAGACGGCGTGCTTTATGATGTGATGCAGCCTCCGCTGAAACTCAGACCTGCACTCTGCTCAAGAATAAAGATTATGTCTCAGCTTGACATCGCCGAAAGAAGGCTTCCGCAGGATGGAAGAATTAAGCTGAGAATCAAGGACAGGGAGGTAGACCTTCGTGTTTCTACATTGCCGACACTTTTTGGCGAAAAGGTAGTCATGAGGATACTCGATAAGAGCAGTCTCGTCCTTGACCTTACAAAGCTCGGTTTTGAGGTCAAGGCGCTCCAGGAATTCAATGAGGCTATCAATGTGCCTTATGGCATGATTCTCGTCACCGGGCCAACAGGAAGTGGTAAGACCACAACCCTGTATTCAGCCTTGAGCACAATCAATAAAATAGGTGTAAATATCATAACAGCAGAAGACCCTGTTGAATACAACTTAATGGGTATAAACCAGGTTCAGATGAAAGAGGAAATCGGGCTTACCTTTGCTGCTTCCCTCAGGTCTTTCTTGAGGCAGGACCCTGACATCATAATGGTTGGCGAGATAAGAGACTTTGAGACTGCAGAGATCGGAGTTAAGGCAGCCCTTACCGGACATCTGGTTCTCAGCACCCTGCATACTAACGATGCACCGAGCACAATATCGAGGCTGCTGAATATGGGCATTGAACCATTTCTTGTCTCGGCATCGGTTGTCCTTATTGTAGCCCAGAGGCTTAGCAGAAAAATCTGCCAGAAGTGTAAAGAGGAAGAAAAGGTTCCTGCATCTGCCCTCGTTAAGATTGGTTTTACAGAGGAAGAAGCAAAGACAGTTAAATGTTTCAGGGGTAAGGGTTGTCCTGCCTGTGGCGGCACCGGGTATAAAGGGAGGATAGCCCTGTATGAGGTAATGCCTGTAAAGGACGAGATTAAGGAGTTAATCCTTGAGGGAGCAGCTGCTTCTGAGATAAAAAAGTCAGCCGTAAGGCTGGGCATGAAGACCTTGAGGATGAGTGGCCTTACCAAGGTAAGCGAGGGAGTGACCTCAATAGAGGAAGTTTTAAGGGTAACCTTTGGAGATTAAAAAATCAAAATGCAAAAATCGAAAGTCAAAATTATCGAAGATTCGCTGATGCGAAAGGAATTCCTGATTTTAAATTTTAAATTCTCACGGAGTGTGTTATGGTAACTCTATACGATTTGTTGAAGATTATGGTCGAGAAAGGGGCCACTGACCTCCATATTAGTACGGGCACTCCCCCGAGGCTCAGGGTTGATGGAAAACTTGTTGAGATGAAAGAGCAGCCTGTTCTGACTCCTCCTGATACCAAGTCCCTCTGTTACAGTATACTCACAGATGCTCAGAAACACAAGTTTGAGGAGCACAATGAACTTGATTTGTCTTTTGGTGTAAAGGGCCTGAGCCGATTCAGGGCCAATATATTTATGCAGAGGGGAGCAGTTGCCGGCGCCTTCAGAACCATACCATTCAGGATAATGACCTTCCAGGAACTCGGCCTTCCTGAGATAGTTAATGAGATGGTGAAAAAACCGAGGGGCCTTATCCTTGTCACAGGGCCAACAGGCTGTGGGAAGTCAACGACCCTCGCTGCAATGATTGACAGGATTAATGCAGAAAGACAGGAACATATAGTAACAGTAGAAGACCCCATAGAATACCTTCACAGCAATAGGAAATGCCTTGTCAATCAGAGGGAAGTAAATGCAGATACATTCTCCTTTAAGGCAGCCCTCAAGTATATTTTGAGGCAGGACCCTGATGTTGTCCTTATCGGCGAGATGAGAGACCTCGAAACCATAGAGGCTGCCCTTACGGTATCTGAAACAGGCCATCTCACCCTTGCGACGCTTCACACTAACTCCGCTGTACAAACCATAAACCGTATAATTGATGTCTTTCCACCACATCAGCAAGAGCAGATAAGGGTTCAACTTTCTTTTGTCCTGGAAGGAATACTGGCCCAACAGCTTATTACCAAAAAGGGTGGCAGGGGAAGGGCCCTGGCAGTGGAAATTCTCATACCAAATCCAGCTATTAGAAACCTGATAAGGGAAGACAAGATCCACCAGTTGTACTCAATGATGCAGGCCGGGCAGGCAAAATTCGGTATGCAGACAATGAATCAGTCTTTATTTGAATTATATACCAAAGGTTTAATAACCTATGAGGATGCCCTTGGAAGGTCGTCTATTCCGGAGGAACTCTTAAGTATGATACAAAGGGCATCAGCTACTACTGCTACAAGGAGGTAAAGTATGCCAACAGTATTTCAGTGGTCAGGGAAGACTATAAAAGGGACTATCCAATCTGGAGAGATGACGGCAAATTCCAAAGAAGAGGTTATGGCCTATCTCAGAAGGCAGAGCATAGTCCCTACGGTTGTAAGTCCCAAGCCCAAGGCTTTATTCCGGCTCCCCTTTGGCGGAAAGGCAAAGGATAAAGATATAGTTATTTTTACAAGGCAGTTTGCAACAATGATTGATGCGGGGCTGCCACTTGTCCAGGCCCTGGAAATCCTTTCCAAACAAACTGAGAACAAGGCCCTTGCAAAAGTTATTTCTGAAGTAAAGGGGGATGTGGAGTCAGGCGCTACTTATGCCGATGCCCTTAAGCGACACCCCAGGATGTTTAGCGAGCTTTATGTGAATATGGTTGCAGCAGGTGAGACAGGCGGTATCCTCGATACGATTCTCAACAGGCTCGCCAGCTATATAGAGAAGGCAATGAAGCTCAAGAAAAAGGTCAAGGGCGCTATGATATACCCCTCGGTCATAGTAGCAGTGGCAATAATAGTTATTATTATAATTATGGTTGCTGTGGTTCCCGTGTTTGCAAAGATGTTTGCCCAGCTTGGCGGGATCCTTCCCTTACCGACAAGGATTATTATCGGTATGAGCAAGTTCCTCGGTGGCATTGGAGGCTTGATAATCCTTGGAGCCATCATTGCTTTTGTAATTGCTTTGATTCAATTCCGCAGGACTCAACAGGGCAAAAAGGTAATTGATTCCATACTCATGAAGTTACCTATATTTGGAATCCTCATCAAAAAAGTTGCGGTTGCTAAATTTACAAGGACACTCGGGACGCTTATAAGCAGCGGTGTGCCAATCCTTGACGGCCTTGAGATTACCGCGAAAACTGCCGGCAACAAGGTAATAGAAGGAGCGGTCCTTGCTGTTAGAAAAGGGGTATCTGAAGGTAAAACCCTCGCTGAACCTCTTACCGCGGCAAAGGTATTTCCCCCGATGGTGACCCAGATGATTGCTGTTGGAGAGTCCACAGGTGCTTTAGATAATATGCTATCAAAGATTGCAGATTTCTACGATGATGAAGTGGATAATGCTGTTGCGAACCTGACTGCTATGCTGGAGCCCATGATCATGGTCTTCCTCGGCGCCACTATTGGTTTTATAGTTGTTGCTATGTACCTGCCTATATTCAAGCTCATCACCCTTATAAAGTAAAGGTGAATGAAGACATAATAAAAAGGCTCAAGGCCCTGATATTTATCAGGGCCTTGTTTGTTACAATCCTTTTAGGTTCCCTTTATGTCCTTCAGATAGGATACAGTAAACTCCTTTATCCAAAGGCAATTTCTTATCTTATAGTTATTCTCTACGCAATGACCATAGCTTATGCCCTTGCAATAAAGCGGACAAAGAAAATCACGTTATTTGCCTACATCCAGATTACAGGGGATATTATTGCCGGAATAGCCCTCATATATTTAACAGGAGGCATTGAGAGCTGGTTTTCCTTCATACTGCTTCTGAGCATTATTTCTGCAAGCATTGTACTGAACCGACGTGCGAGTGTGGTGGCAGCAACCATCAGCAGTATCCTTTACGGCCTGCTTATCAACTTCCAGTTTTATAATGTATTGCAAATCCCTGTTTACGGCTCTCTCTCAGAAAGAGATTTTTTTTACAATATATTTGCTCATATAACTGCATTCTATCTCGTTGCTTATCTCAGCGGTTACCTCTCCGAGAGATTGCGCAAGGTTACGGTGAGGCTCGAGGAAAAAGACATAGACTTAAGAGACCTGAAGGCATTTAGCAGGGATGTTATAGAGAGCATTCCGAGCGGACTTTTTACAATGGATTTAAATGGAAGGATTGCTACATTTAATGAGGCTGCACGGAGGATAACAGGCAAAACCCTTTCAGGTGTTATCGGCAGAAGGCCAGAGGAGATATCCCCTTTTTTAGAGGATATCAGGTTGGAACAAAAACTGCTTGGCAATTCAAAAAACTTTGACAGCCCTGCTGGAAGATTGGAAGGTGAAATATTGAAAGAAGGCGAAAGAATAATTATAGGCATGGGTTTTTCAACATTGACAGACAGCAGTGGAAGGCCTATAGGGGCGATCGGCATTTTTCAGGACCTCACGAATTTAAGGATGATGGAGGCAGAGGTCAGGAAAAAGGAGAAATGGGCGGCAATTGGAGAACTCTCGGCATGGATTGCGCATGAACTCAGAAACCCCATAGCATCGCTTAAAGGCTCGATAGAAATGTTGAGAGAGGGAAAAGTTGCCCCTCAGCATGGCCAGCAACTTATGGATATAGCTTCATCTGAAATGGACAGGCTCAACGCAATAATAACCGATTTCCTGCTTTATGCAAGGCCAAAGCCTCCAGGCGAAGAAGTGTTTGACCTCAACCAATCTCTGAAAGACACAATTACGCTTTTACACAGTTCAGAATCTGCCAATAAGAACATAAAGATCGACGAACATTTAAACGGGGAGTTATTTATCAGGGGAGACTTGCAGCAATTGAGACAGGTTTTTTTGAATTTAGGTATAAATGCGATAGATGCCATACAGGATAAGGGAGAGATAACTATTTCTACTGAAAGAAAAAATGATATAGTAGAAATTAGTTTTAGCGATACAGGTGTGGGTATAAGCAAAGAGGATATGGAGAAAATATTTTATCCGTTCTTTACAACCAAGGATAAAGGCACTGGACTCGGCCTTTCCATAGCGCAGAGGATTGTAGAAGAACATGGAGGCAGGATTACTGTCCAGAGCAAAGCAGGTTCAGGGACGACTTTTAAGGTTGTGCTCCCTGTAAAGGATAATGGAAAAGTCAAAGGGTAAGATCTTAGTAGTCGAAGATGAAAAGGGCATGAGGGAGGTTCTCGGAATCCTTCTGGGGGGTGAAGGGTATGATGTAACCCTGTGCGATGGAGGCCCCTCTGGGATAAATGCCCTTAAAAAAGACATCTATGATCTTGTAATCACTGACCTGAGGATGCCGAAGATAGGAGGCCTTGATATCCTTAAGACAACCAAGGAGCTTTCACCAGAGACCGTCGTTGTTCTAATTACTGCCTTTGGGACCACAGAGTCAGCAATAGAGGCAATGAAACTCGGGGCCTTTGACTATATTCAGAAACCCTTCAAGATGGATGAAATAAGGCTTATTGTAAGGAATGCCCTTGAAAAGAGAAAGCTAAAAGAAGAGGTATCCTTACTCAAGGAGCAGTTAGAGACTTATTATTCCTTAGACAATATCATAGGCAAAAGCCCTCAGATGCAGGAGCTTTTCTCTCTGATAAAAAAGATTGCTCCGAGCGATGCCAATGTGCTCATAGAGGGAGAGTCAGGTTCAGGGAAAGAGCTTGTTGCCAGGGCTATCCATAATCTCAGCATCAGGAAAGAAAGGACATTTGTTGCAATAAATTGTGCTGCAATCCCGGAAGGCCTCCTCGAAAGCGAGCTTTTTGGCTACATGAAAGGAGCATTTACAGGTGCAGTTTCAAATAAACAGGGTCTCTTCGAATTTGCTGATAGGGGAACCCTCTTTCTCGACGAGATAGGAGAAATGCCGTTTGGCCTTCAGGCAAAGATACTCAGGGTTATTGAAGACGGGACATTCCGGAGGTTGGGTGGCACAGCCGATATCAAGGTTGATGTGAGAATAATCACTGCGACCAATAAGGACCTTAAGGAGACAGTAACACAGGGACTTTTCAGGGAGGATCTTTATTTCAGGCTAAATGTGCTATCAATAAAAATACCGCCGCTGAGAAGAAGAAAAGAAGACATCCCTGTCCTTATAGAGCATTTTCTGAAAAAATATTCTAAAGGCCCTAAAGATATATCTCCAGATGCAATGGAGGTTTTAATAAATTATCCCTGGAGGGGCAATGTTAGAGAACTTGAAAATATTATAGAGAGGAGCGTTTTATTGAGCGAAGGCGAGGTTATTGGTGTAGAGCATCTCCCTGAGGAAATAAAATCATTAAAGATCGAGCCTGTAGCTCCGACTGTGTCAATGCCTGCAGGTGTTGTAAACCTCGAAAGGATAATTGAAGATATAGAAAAGGAGTACCTCCTTAATGCCCTTGAACAGAGCAAAGGCGTAAAAACCGAGGCTGCTAAGCTTTTAAATCTCTCTTTCAGGTCATTCAGGCACAAATTAAAAAAGTACGGGATAGATAGAAGTAGGAAATAGGAAATGGGAAATAGGAAATAGGAAGTAAAACCTTAACTTCCCATGATCCTTTCGGGGTGGCTGTAGACATTAAGCCGATGCCCCCTGAGAAATCCAATCAGTGTTATATTTACTCTTCTGGCGATATCTATGGCCATGGTAGTTGGGGCTGTTCGGCTTACAAGGACTGGTACCTTTGCCCTTGCTGCTTTACCGACAATCTCAGAAGAAAGCCGGCCACTTAAGAGTAAGATTTTGCCATTCATCGGTACATTCTCCAAGAAACAATAGCCAATTATCTTGTCAACTGCATTGTGTCTGCCAATGTCTTCGGCAAAGGCAATGATTCCTCGCTCATCGCAGATGGCTGCGCTGTGAGCGCCACCTGTTGTCCTGTAGAGATGTGACTGTTTTTGAAATTCGCTATAAAGTCCAAATACAGTTTCGGTTTTAATCTTTAAATCATCCTGGATTACAGGATACTCCTCCAGAAGCGGGTCTCCGGCAAAGGTTATCCCTTTAGCACAGCCCGAGGTAAAGGTTGGAACAGCCTCCGGCATATCAACAGGCAGATGGGCCTCTATTTCTTCATCCTTATAGAAAATCTCGAGCCT
>JACROP010000110.1 GCA_016214385.1 Nitrospirota bacterium | reverse complement strand
AGATAATAAGAGACCTGAGGAGAAAAAGTGGGATTCTCCCTGTATTCAAAATGGTTGACACATGTGCAGCAGAGTTCGAGGCATATACTCCGTATTTATATTCGACTTATGAAAGGCCCTATTATAATTCAGAGACAAGTGACAAGAGACAAGAGACAAGCAATAATAATAACTCGTCACTCGTCACTCGTCACTCGTCTCTTGAAAAGTCACTCGTCACTCGTCTCTCGTCTCTAAAAGTTGATTGTGAGGCCAATCCCACCAATCGCAAAAAGGTCATAATCCTCGGCTCTGGCCCGAACAGAATCGGCCAGGGCATTGAATTTGACTACTGCTGTGTGCATGCGGTTTTTGCGTTAAAAGAACTGGGTTATGAAACCATAATGGTGAATTGCAACCCGGAGACTGTAAGCACTGACTATGACACGGCTGACAGGCTCTATTTTGAACCACTCACAATAGAGGATGTCATGAGCATTATTGAAACTGAAAAACCAGATGGAGTAATCGTGCAATTCGGTGGCCAGACCCCGCTTAAACTTGCTGTGCCCCTTGAACAGGAAGGAGTCAATATCCTCGGAACAACGCCGGACTCGATTGACAGGGCAGAAAACAGAAAGAGATTCAAAGAGCTATTGCATAAGCTTAATCTTCAACAGCCTGAAAGTGACACAGCCATGTCTGTAGAGGAAGCGCTGGAAGTAGCAAAGAAAATAGGCTATCCGGTTATGGTCAGGCCATCCTATGTCCTCGGTGGAAGGGCAATGGAAATCGTTTATGACGACAGAAGCCTTAAGGACTACATGAAAAGGGCTGTCAAGGCATCGCCTGAACACCCTGTGCTTATAGATAAATATCTGGAAGATGCGATTGAGGTGGATGTCGATGCCATCTCAGATGGAATTAATACAATAATCGGCGGAGTGATGGAACATATCGAAGAGGCAGGGATTCACTCTGGCGACTCTGCATGTTCACTTCCACCGTATTCCCTTGACAGTTCCATAGTAAACGAGATAAAGAGGCAGACAAAGGCACTCGCAAAAGAACTTAATGTTATAGGGTTAATGAATGTCCAGTTTGCTGTAAAGGATAGGAGCATATATATCCTTGAGGTAAATCCGAGGGCATCAAGGACAGTACCCTTTGTCTCAAAGGCAACAGGTGTCCCGCTTGCAAAGATAGCTGCTCAGGTCATGGTCGGCAAAACCCTCAAAGAACTCGGTCTTGCCACAGAAAGGGATATACCGCACATCGCGGTTAAGGAGGCAATCTTTCCCTTTGACAGGTTTCCTGGTGTAGATACCATCCTCGGCCCTGAGATGAAGTCAACAGGAGAGGTTATGGGTATTGATGAAGACTTTGGCAGGGCCTTTTCTAAAGCTCAGATTTCGGCGAATAACAGGATACCGCTTAGAGGAAAAGTTTTTATAAGCGTGAAAGACAAGGACAAAGACAGTATTTATCGCGTTGCGCGCAAATTTATAGAGATGGGGTTTTCCGTTGTTGCAACAAGAGGCACTGCCCAGCATCTGGAAGATAATGGACTTATGGTTGAAGTTGTGAATAAAGTTACTGAAGGCAGGCCCCATATTGTCGACTATATAAAGAACAAAGAGATAAGTTTTGTTATAAACACTGTAAGCGGTGCCAAAGCCCAGAAAGATTCTTTCTCCATAAGGCGGAATGCACTCCAATACGGCGTCCCTTATACAACGACCCTTGCTGGAGCAAAGGCAGTAGTAAATGCAATTGAGATAATGCTCAGGAAACAAATCAATATCAGATCGATACAGGAATATCATACTGGTATCAGTGCCAGTAAACCCCGTTAGAAAGCTCGCTATCTCTATTTTTAGGAGCAGGCAGGTGAAGTGGAAAATTCAGGGCAAAAATGATAAAGTAATTTTATGAAAAAGATTCCAATGACACCAGAGGGTTATCAAAAGCTTCAGGAAAACCTCGAGAAGCTTCTTAAAATAGAGCGGCCCCAGAATATCAGGGATATAGCCGAAGCGAGGTCACATGGTGACCTCTCAGAAAATGCAGAATACCACGCAGCCAAGGAACGGCAGTCTTTCATTGAAGGCCGTATACGGGAGCTTCAAAACAAACTGGCGCTTGCCCATGTAATAGACCCATCCAGGATAAATCAGGATAAGATTGCCTTTGGCGCAAAGGTAAAACTTATGGATACAGAAACCGATGAAGAGAAAGTGTTTACCCTTGTTGGCACTGATGAGGCCGATGTAAAATCTGGCAAGATTTCAATAAGTTCTCCTGTAGGAAAGTCCCTTATCGGCAAAGCTATTGGCGATGTGGTCACCGTAAAGGCTCCTGCAAAGACAATGGAATATGAAATATTAGAGATAAGTTTTGAGTAGATTATTCAAAGCAGTCATCAAGGAAAACATCAGACTAAATCCAAGGACATTCCTCCTGACCTTACAGCCTGTTGAGCCCATACAAAAACCTGAACCAGGCCAGTTTTTTATGGTCAGTATCGAGCATGGGCTTGACCCGCTACTTAAAAGAGCATTCAGCCTCTATAGATGGTTCGGGCAGGCCCCGCAACAGAAATCCTCAAGGGAAAAACGCCTGGAAATTTATTAGATGTGCTCGGCCCTCTCGGAAATTCTTATCCTATGCCCACCAAAAATCAAACACCGCTGATTGTTGCAGGGGGTATCGGTATTGCATCATTGTTTTTCCTCGCAGAAAGACTTGCAAAGTCAGCATATATATTATACGGTGCAAGGACTGAGCATGAACTTTTCTTTATGAATGAACTAAAAGAATACGCAAGAGATCTCCTGATTAGCACCGATGACGGCTCTAATGGTGAAAGGGGTACCGTTGTAGAAGTATTAAGTAACTTTTTAACTCGTCACTCGTCACTCGTCACTCGTCACTTAATTTACGCCTGTGGCTCCAGACAGATGCTCGAGGCAATATCGAAAATCACTGCAGATAAGGGTGTTACAGCCTATATATCCATGGAGGAGAATATGGCATGCGGTATCGGCGCATGTCTCGGCTGTGCTGTCAGGACAAAGGATGGATATAAGCGGGTATGCAAAGAAGGGCCTGTGTTTCCAATAGAGGAGATTGTGTGGTGAACCTTGAAGTAAACATAGGCAGCTTAAAACTCAAAAACCCAGTCATGACTGCCTCAGGGACTTTTGGGTATGGCGAGGAGTATTCTGAATTCGTTGACCTCAACAAACTCGGTGCAATAGTCATAAAAGGACTTTCACTGAAACCCAAAGAGGGAAACCCTCCACCACGCATTGTTGAGACGCCGGCCGGAATGTTGAATGCCATAGGGCTTCAGAACATTGGCATAGAGGCGTTTATAAAAGATAAACTCCCATTTCTAAAAAAATTCGATACACCGGTGATAGCCAATTTCTTCGGTGACACAATAGAAGAATACTCTGAAACAGCAAAGCGCCTCAGTGAGATAAGCGGCATTCACGGGTTAGAAATGAACATATCCTGTCCCAATAAACAGGCTGGATGGATTATCTTCGGCACAGAACCCAAAGTAACCTTTGAAGTTGTCAGCGCTGTAAGAAAGGCGACGCATCTTCCCCTGATTGTAAAGCTCTCTCCAAACGTAACAGATATTGCTGCTATGGCAAAGGTTGCAGAAGCCGCAGGAGCAGATGCAATATCTCTAATAAACACTATTACTGGAATGGCAATTGATATTAAAACACAAAGGCCCCGCCTTGCAAATATTACAGGGGGGCTTTCAGGCCCTGCTATCAGGCCGATTGCTGTGAGAATGGTCTGGGAATGCTACAGGGCCGTTCACATCCCGATTATTGGGATGGGTGGTATAATGTGTGCTGAAGATGCCCTTGAGTTTATCCTTGCAGGCGCTGTAGCAGTGGCAGTAGGGACTGCAAACTTTGTAAATCCGAGAGCTGCCATAGACATCCTGGATGGCATTAAACAACACCTTTCTGAAAAAAACATAACTGACATAAAAGAACTCATTGGAGGGCTGAAATGTTAGAAAAACCATTTATTACTCTGACTACAGACTTTGGGCTGAAAGACCCATTTGCTGGAATAATGAAGGGAGTGATCTTAAAGATAAATCCTGAGGTAAGGGTAATTGACATCACTCATAATGTAAGTCCTCAAAATATCTTTGAAGCATCCCAAATATTGGCAATGAGCTATAAATACTTTCCTCCAACTACAATCCATATGATAATAGTTGACCCTGGGGTTGGCGCCAAAAGAAGGCCTATTTTAGTGGTAACTGATGATTATTACTTTATTGGCCCGGACAATGGGGTATTTACTCCTGTGTTTGACATCCCAACTCATATTTTAAAGGTAATACATATCACCGCAGAGCACTATTTCCTTCCACACATGAGCTCAACATTTCATGGCCGTGATATCTTCGCGCCTGTGGCAGCATGGCTTTCAAAAGGGATTGAAAGCTCAAAATTCGGTGAGGAGATCACTGACTATGCCACGCTTCAGATACCAAAACTCCAAAAAGTCACCAAAACAGCCATAGAAGGAGAAATCGTTTATATTGATAACTTCGGCAATGCAATAACAAACATCACTCGGGAAAATTTAGATGAACTATACACCGAACTGCCGGACGGAATATTAAAAATACTTTATAAAGGCCAGCAATCCCGCCTTTTAAATTATGATTCAGAGG
>JACROP010000109.1:1585-5380 GCA_016214385.1 Nitrospirota bacterium | reverse complement strand
GAAGGCGGGAATCCAGTCCTTTTAACCAATTTTTCAATATCTTTTTCTGGATTCCTGCTTCCGCAGGAATGACGCATTATTTCAAACATTTGCTGAATAGTTGCACTTTATTTTGTCTCATATGTATCTGAACTTATTCAGCCCTTTAAACAGTGTCGGTTATCAGTGACACTGTTCACTAATCACAGACGCTGCCACTTCTTGTATAGGGCTCTATATGAACCAATACATCTACTACATGGGGAAATCTGTTTTTTATGGTTTCTTCTACAGCGTGTGCTAAGTCATGGGCCTTATCTGTTTGCATTTTGGGATCAATGAGGACATGCAGGTCAAGGCGTACTTCGTCTTCCCTGCCCCTCGTCCTTACCCTGTGGCACCCCTTCACACCTTCAATTGTCATAACTACATCCTCTATTTCTTTCGTCCTTATGCATACAGTATCAGCCAGGACATCAGAGGCACTTTTCAGGATATTAAAGCCCATCTTTGCAATCAAAAAGGCAATAATAATGGCTGCGATTGAGTCGATCAACGGATAGCCGAATTTTGCAGTAATGAGACTTATAATGAAGTCGATCAACGGATAGCCGAATTTTGCAGTAATGAGACTTATAATGACTGCTACGGAAACAAAGATATCGCTTCTTGTATGCAGGGCATCTGCTATGAGGAAATCACTCGTAAGTTCCCGACCTTTTTTTGTCTCATAAGTCATTACCGCCAGGTTGACTAAAAGGGTTATTGCCATAACAGCAAAACTTATAGATGTGACCTCAATGGCAGCAGGCATTTTAAAACTAAAATAGGCCTTCCTTAATACCTGGAAGCAGGCTATGAATATAAGGAAGGCTACGGCAATAGTTGCGATGGTCTCGTATTTTTTATGGCCGTAAGGGTGTTTTTCATCAGGGGGGTGTGATGCTATCCATATGCCGATAATACCTATGATATTGGATGTCCCATCAAAGAAGGAATGAAAGCCGTCAGAGAGCATGCTTATTGAATTTGTCATATAACCATAGATAACCTTTGCTGCGGCAACGGCCATGTTGAGAAAAAATGTGTAAAAAAGTACCCTTCTGACTTTTTGAAGACGCATTATAGGTTAATTATAAGACAATTCAAATTTTAGTTAAACCCAAATTACGCAAGCCTCCCCAAATGTCATTGCGAGTCCCGATTTATCGGGACGAAGTTTCGGGACGACGTGGCAATCTCATCACTCAAAATGAGATTCCTCGCGGAGCCTGCCCTGAACGAAGTGTCATTTCGAGTGTAACGAGAAATCTTTGTTTCGCCTGATGGAGGGCTCATAAGATTCCTCTCCGCCTTCGGCGGATCGGAATGACAATGGGCGAGTGTTTTTCATATGCCCTTGCGTAATTCGGGTTAAAAATTTACCATCTCTTTAATTTAAGATTTAAATATTTTGCCGGGTTGTCTGCTGCAGCTTCCACTGCTTCTGCTTCGGGGATATGGAGTGCTTTTAGTATCTTTACCGCAGTTGTTAATGTTATAGAGCTGCCGCGTAGAGCCCCTGCTGCGTCTCGGTATCGAGTCGTACCGACTTTGATTGAATCAGAGACAAGAATAATCCTGTCAATCCGCTTTGTCTTGAAGACTAATCTCAGGGTCTCAGGATGCACATGGACTCCATCAGCAATAACCTCTATATATAAGTCCTCATCGAGGAGACCAAGTCCGATAAGCCCTGGCTCGCGGTGATGAAATGGACGCATTGCATTAAATATATGAGTTATTCCCCCTGCTCCTGCCTTTTTCCCATCAAGAGCCTGTTTATAAGTTGCATCAGAATGCCCCATATTTACTTTAAACCCGTATTCAACACAGCGCGCTATTACTTTTAATGCGCCCGGCAGTTCAGGTGCAATGGTTATTATCTTTATGATATCTTCGTAGCCATCTATTAACCCTTTGAGGGAAGATAGGGCAGGCCTTATGAAGGAATTTTTATTTAGAGCCCCACATCTTGAAGGATTCAGGAAAGGGCCCTCCAGATGAACGCCGAGGATAGTCGATAGTCGATAGTCGATAGTCTCTTGTCTTTTGACCGACAACTGACAACTGACGACTGACGACTGTTGAATTTCCATTGCCTTTTTCACTGCTTCCATATTCCTTCGCATCTCATCAATCGTGCCGGAATAAATGGTTGGCAGGATGGCAGATGTCCCGGCCTTTCTGTGAAGCTCTGCCATCTTGAGGATATCTTCTGGATTTTTTGTCCTCGTATCGTATCTGCCGATACCGTGTGTGTGAAGGTCGATGAAACTCCTATCTTTTATGAGGTTTTTTGCCATATATGGTCTGAATTATAGCATCACTTAGCCTTTTTCATAAACATACCGGCAAAATGCCTCTACAATCTCAGGGTCAAACTGGGACCCTGCCCCTGCCTTAAGCACCTCTTTTGCCTCCTCCTTTGAAACAGTCTTGTACCACGGCATCTCTGATGTCATGGCAGCATAGGCATCGGCAACAGCGATTATCCGTGATAGGTATGGTATCTCATTTCCTTTGAGTCTATCAGGATAACCCTTACCATCATACCATTCATGATGGGAGTGAATTACAGGAGCGAGGTGTTGTAGTGCAGGGACATTCTCAATAATCTTTGCCCCTGCAGCAGGATGTTCCTTTATTATTTCCCATCCCTCCTCTGTAAAGGCATCGGGTTTTTCCAGAATGGCACTCCTGATTGTCACAACACCTATATCGTGCAGGAGACATGCGAGCCTGAGCCTCTCCCTTTCTGTGTCATCAAGATTCAGGGCCTGCGACAAAAGTGAGGCATAGTGCTCCACCTTTTCTGTATGGTCACGAAAGAATGTGGCCTTTATGTCTATAACAGCTAATATGGTCTGGATATTGTTCAGGTCATTGTTTAAAAGGGATGCGATCTCCATCGGGTTATGTTCCAACATGGCTATCAGGGTCTCATGATAGAGGCAGACCCTGTTTCTTCCTTCCCTCTTTGCTGTATAGAGTGCCTGGTCAGCCCTTTCTATCAACAATTCAACTGATTGGGCACTCTCAGGGAAGCAGGAGATCCCTACACTTACTGTAACCCCGATATTCTTTTCATGATCTATCGAAAAGGGGGTACTGGCAATTGCCGCCCTTATCCTCTCACCAACAACTCTTGCCCCATCAATACTGGTCTCGGGCAGGATAATGGCAAACTCCTCTCCCCCGTATCGTGCTACAATGTCAACCTGCCTGACCTGCCCCTTGAGTATCCTTGCAAGTGATTTCAAAACAGCATCGCCTGCAGGATGACCGTGGCTGTCATTGACCCATTTAAAGTGGTCAATATCTATCATGAGTAAGGAAAAGGCAAGGTTATAGCGTCCGGCGCGTGCAGCCTCCCTGGAAAGCTCTTCCATAAAGACCCTGCGGTTTGAAACACCTGTCAGCTCATCGGTAGTTGCAAGTTCAACCGTCTTTGTATAGAGCCTTGCGTTTTCAATAGCTGTGACTGCTTGTAGGCCGAGCATCAGGAGGAGGTCCTCATCTTCCTGTGTAAAGGGCTCACCCCCCTGTTTATTTGCAACAAATAGGCCGCCGATGACCGTATTCCTGAGTAATAGAGGGATGCCGAGGAGACTTCCAATAAATGGATGACCTGCAGGCAGGCCCTCAAACCGGGGATCAGACGAGGCCTTATCGAGGCGGATGGAAATACCCTCCTTCAAGACCACACCCAAAAGGCCCTTCCCCTCAGGTAACCGCTTTACAGGGAAAGTATCCTGTGGGACATTGGTCTTGAAA
>JACROP010000109.1:0-1563 GCA_016214385.1 Nitrospirota bacterium | reverse complement strand
CTTTACCAGGATTGCAGCATGAAAGGCCTGCCGCTCCAGCAATGGCTCAAGGGCGAGGTCAGATGCTGTATCTGAGACTGCCTCCTGGAGGACTGCCATCTGATGAACCTTTCGCTGCTCCTTTTCATATAACATTCTCTGTTCTTCATGGCTTTGTTTGATTTCTGAAGCCATACTGTTAAAGGCGCTGGCCAATATCCCTATCTCGTCAGTTGAACTTACCTCTATATTTACTTCTAAGTCCCCGGAGGCTATCTTTTGTGTGGCCTCTGTGAGGGTCTTTATGGGTACGGAGACAGAGCGATAAGTGGAGATAAGGAGCAAGCTTACCGCTAATATAATTGCAACAACAATAATAGCGATTGCGGTCAATATCCTCCCGGTGTCTGAGTCAGCGCGTTTCCGAACGGATTCAGCAATGGATTGCGTATCTTTAAGCAGCAAATCAATTTCTGCTGACAGCCTGCCAAATTTTATCATTGCCTCATCAGTAAGGGCATCTCGTTGAATCTGCAAGAGGGATTCAGCAGCACCTTTAATCTTCTTCCACTTAGGGATGACTTTTTCTGTTATCGCAATGGCCGTATCAGTCTCACCAAGTTCGGATACTAATGTATTGCATGTTTCATCAAACTTTCCCATAGCCTCTTCTGTCAATTTCACTGAAGCTGGCGTGCCCTGGGTAACAATGAATTCGCTTAAACCTCTCGCCACCGCCTGTAAGTATACCGCTTCTTTTTCTAATAATAGAGCGATGCTGTTTTTGTGATTTATGGCACGAAAACCAATCCAGATGGACAAAACCATTATTGATATTAAAATTAATATAGAGGCTATTACTAAAAAGAGCCTTTTCTTTATGGTCAGTCTATCCAGTACTCTAAACATGTATCTTCCTGATTCTATGGGGTCTAAAGGGGCAATAGGCCATTGCCCCCTTAAATCTTGTTACCTCTCAACTGGATAACCTTTTTTCTCCCATTCATCAAAGCCGCCCCTATAATACATGACATTCTTATACCCGGCTTTTATGGCAATAACTGCTGCCTTGTATGACTTCCAGCCAGTAGTGCCGTCACTGTAAACGACAATCTTTGCATTCTTATCTTTTGGCAATTTTGACAGGTCAAACTCGTCCAGAGAGGCGTTAAAATCTGGTTTCCACGCACTTTTTTCTTTGTAGGGGAGAGAAACCGCAGTCGGGATGTGTCCCTTGCCGTAATTTACAGGAGACCTTACATCAAAAAAATTTGCCTCCTTTTTGTCGAGAAGTGCCTTTGCCTCCTCTGCCGAGATAATCTTGCTGCCTTTAAGCGCTGTTGGCGTTTCTGGTTTCTCCTCTGCTGCCAACGTTATCCCAGCCAGTACAAAAACCAGACCCATCACTACTACCCATGCCTTTTGAATTTGTCGAACAAACATCTCCGTAACCTCCCAAATACCGATTTAGAAAATGCCTTTTTCTTATAACTCCCCTCACCCTCACCCTTGTATGTTATGTTTTATATAGAACTTGGCAGACCGTCCAAAAACCCTTGGTAGAAAATACCGTGGGAGAGCATG
>JACROP010000108.1 GCA_016214385.1 Nitrospirota bacterium | reverse complement strand
CTCTTTAATTTTTCAGTGGGGAACAGGTGTATAATGCCTGTACTGAATTGTAATAAGAAAGTTGAAGGCATTATGTTCAATGAAAGGTGACAAATGAAAGGAGGTCATATGTTAAAACCTGTAGTTGACTGGGACACATGTATAGGTTGCGGGTCTTGTCCTGAGATATGCCCTGAGATCTTTGAGATGAGAGATGATAAGGCATGGGTTATAGGGCATGAGAAATGCAATACCTGCAACTGCCAGGAGGCAGTTGATGTATGCCGTGTGGAGGCAATAAGTTTAGTAGAAGAATAGAAAGGAGATGATATGGAAACACTTGACCTCAAAAAGCTAATAAAATTTTACCCTGACAGGATATCGAGGGAGATGCTTTCTGATAAGCCTGAGATGAGGATTGCCCTTATGTGCCTTGAACCCGGACAGAAGCTCGAGCCCCATAAGGCACCAATGAGGCTTCTGATGTACTGCGTTGAGGGTAAAGGCATCTTCACAGTAGGCGATGAAGAAATAGAGGCTACTGAGAAGACATGCATCCTCTGTGACCCGATGGTTCCACATGGTTTCAGGGCAACTGACGAGAGGCTTGTGGTTATGGCGGTTGTAACACCTGCTGAAATGTGATCCTTCAGGTTCATCATTCCTAGTGTTGCGTTTCATAAATAGTATGTGTTTATAAAAGCCCTTTTTTCGTCATTCCTGCGGAAGCAGGAATCCAGAACCTATTGAAATTACTGGATTCCCGTTTTCACGGGAATGACAGACTATAAACATATTATTTGAGAAACACAACACTAGGGGATAGTAAGCGGGCTTACAGGCAATTCATATGGTGGTTGAATCGCATCTTCTTTTACTCTATCTGTGAGTTCTTCATACCCAGGCTCCACTATCCCCCGTCTGACCATTATGCTGTATATAAGCCTCGAACGGCTGACAACATATCTGGAGTCTCCGAGTGGACTAAACCTCCTCGGGTTTGGAAGAACCGCTGCAAGCCTCGATGCCTCTACTGGACTGAGCTCAGAGGCAGGCTTCCCATAATAATGCCTCGATGCCGCCTCAATGCCAAAGATCCCTCCATCTCCCCATTCGACCACATTTAAATACAGCTCGAGTATACGGCTTTTAGAGAGAGACCTTTCAATCTTCCATGTAATTAGTGCCTCTTTGATTTTCCTGAACAGGTTTTTAGAAGGTAAAAGATAAAGGTTTTTTGCGAGCTGCTGGCTTATGGTGCTTCCGCCAAAGGCTAAGCGCTTCTTTTTTAAATCCTTTTCAAGGGCTTTCTGGATTGCCTCGTAATCAAAACCCTCATGTCTCCAGAACTTGTCATCCTCTCCAATAAGCACTGCCTTTATAAGATACGGGGAGATATTCGATAGCGGCGCCCATATCTGGTTTATCCTGTATTTCCTGCCTTCTTTCCTCCATTCCTTTTCCCTGTATTGCATAAAAGAGGTCTTGCCGGGGTTTTCCTTTTTTAATTTTGATACATCTGGCAGGCTCAATAGATAAAAAGCAAGTGCGGCAATAACAGCAATGAATGTCAACAATAAGATTTTTTTAAAAGACCTCTTTAACTTCCCTGAATAAGACATAATCATTCTGCCTCCCTGCCTAACTTCTGACCATCGGCTGTTAACTATATTAACTCTTAATTTACAAAAACAACAGAGGGGAAGTGGTGTCAATTTCTCTTATTATGCCTTGGTTTCCTTGACAAAACATGGCATGAGTGTATAAACTTATGTGCTGTTCATCAATAATATTCCCATGGAGGTGAAAAAAATGAAGCTTGGAGTCTTTCTCAGCGACCTCAGAAGAACCGAAAACACTATTGAGCGGCTTAAGGCCGAAAAATTCGGCATCTTCCTCGTCAGCAACGGCATCTATCATGCTACGCTGAAGTTTAACGGTGAAATTAGTCCTGTCCTGAAGATTCAAGGGGCCAATTATTACGCCCTTCTGGAGGACCTTCAGACGAGAGGGCTTTCAGAGAATAACCTGGTTGATAAAAAAATAAAGGTCATAACCTATGATGGACTGGTTGATTTAATTATGAACGATTACGAACAATTAGCCTGGCTTTAGGAGGGATAAAATGGCTACATTAACCATAGGCACTTTTTCATCTCTTGTTGGCTCCATGAGCCTTGATTTTGTTGCAAAATTGTCAACTGCTGCAGTAAATAAGGGTCATAAAGTAAATATCTGGCTGTCCGGAAACGCCACAATGCTTGCAAAAAAAGGGCAGAAAGCCTTCAAAGATTACTCTCATCTTGAAAAATCAATCAGGGAGCTTCTGTCAAAAGGGGTGGAGATAACTACCTGTGAGGCATGCACCCTGGCGAGAGGAATTCATAAGGAAGATACTATCGAGGGCATTCGGTGGGACGCCATGCACTGGTATTTAGCAAAGATTGCCAATAGTGACAGAGTTCTGCATATAGGAGGTGAATAATGGCCGATACAAAATTATTATTTTTAGTTCAAAGACCCCCGTATAAAAGTGAGAACCCAAGACTCGCTATAACCCACGCCATATCATATCAGACCGTGGATTTGTTCCTTGAGGAGGGAGAGACAGTAACCCCAGTTCTGGCCTTTGTCGGAGACGGTGTCTTAAACTGTCTCAAGGACCAGAAATCTATACAGACATATGATACAACGAGCACGGAAACCCATGTTAAAAACTCCCTGCTCCTTGATATAAAGGTGATTGTGTGTAAGGAAGACCTTGAGAGACTTGGCATCTCCCATGACAGGTTAGCTGATGCTGCCGATATGGGGGCAGAGTCGAGCATAAACGTAGCGCCCTTTGTTGAGATTATGAAAGAAATGGAAACTTCAAAACACTTACTCTGTTTTTAAAAAGGAGGATGTAAAATGACAGATATTAAATCAATAACACCGGCCCAGGAACTCGATGTTTTAGGAAGGGTTTGCCCTTATCCCCTTGTGATGGTTAAAAAGGCTATGGAGAAACTCGGTTCAGGGCAGGTCTTAAAGGTATTAGCTGATGCGCCAGCATCTGTAGAGGACACAATACCACGGTTCTGCGAAAAACAGGGCTATAGCCTGGAGACTGTTAAGCTCGAAGATAAAGGTTACTGGGAGCTTTATATCCTTAAGTCGTAAAGAAAACCACAATAAAAAAAGGGCAGACTATCCGGCTGCCCTTTTTTATTAATCTCTATGCCTCGGTAACTGTGATAGCACCGGTGGGACAGACTTCTACACAGCTCATACAGCCTACACACTCATCAACATTAAATGGATCAGCCTTCCCATCAGTTATCTTTAGAACACCTGAAGGGCAAACATCAACACATTCCCCTTTGCCATCACATTTTTCTTTATCAACTACAACAATCCACACAGTCTTTATCCTCCTGTAAATTTAATTTTAATTCTTCCCTCAATTATTGACTTACGCATAAATAATGTCCGCTTTTTTGTCATTCCCGAAGGTCTTAATCGGGAATCCAGATTTTAAGTCGGGGAATGACAGCACTATCAGTAAATAGGACATTATTATTACGACTATCAATTAGTTGCCAAACAGGGGTTCTCTCCTTACTTTTAACTCTTAACTCTTAACTTTTTTACTCCTACATCTCTGTTATAGCTATTGCATCTGTAGGACACACACCTGTACAGCTCTCGCAGAAAACACACTCAGCAGTCTGGTAAGGGTCTGATTTCACATCTTTCATCTGGAATACGCCCTGTGGGCATACATTCACGCACTCCTCACAGCCCTCACATTTTGCTGCGTCTACCACTACCATGTACAATGAAATCACCTCCTGAATTTTTTTATTCTAAAAAACTTAACCTTAAAAATCAATTTAGCGATCAACTTCGATGCCCACTGTCTCTTCTCTAACTGAGACAGCTATCTTGTAAAGAACAGTTAGTATCAGAAACCCAATTGCCCAGACCCCAATAGTGATTACTGTTTCAGGCATCGTTGGCCAATACTCTGTTATTTTTTCAAAAGGATTGGGGATGAATCCGCCCACAACCAGACCAAATCCCTTTTCGATCCATAAAGACATGAACACTGCTGCAGAAGCCATTGCCAGGGTTTTCTCATTTCTGCGTGTTGCGGGGTTAATCAAAAGAATAAGAGAGAAGACTGCAAGGATAGCTGATGTCCACATCAAGGGAATAAGCCTTCCATACCCTTCTATACCATAGTATAGGTATTCGAAAGTATGCATGTGCCCCGGTATTCGGCTGTAGAAGGCAGTGAAGAATTCAAATCCAAGGAAGAGTACATTTAGAATCATGGTATAAGTAACGATCTTTCCCAGGGCTTGAATAGCCTCTCTGCCAGGATCGAATTTCGTGAACCTTCTTACAATCAGACATAGGATGATAATGAGGGATGGCCCGGAAGCAAACGCTGAGGCAAGAAAACGGACTGCCATGATTGCTGTTAGCCAGAAATCCCTTCCGGGAAGGCCAGAGTACAGGAAGGCCGTCACTATGTGAATGCTGGGGGCCCATGCGATTGATAGATATATGAAAGGTTTTACCCAATTTGGCGGTGGTACATCTTTACGCTCTGCACCCAAAACAGCCCAACCGACCACGATATTAAGCAGAAGATAACCACCCAGGACCATCGCATCCCAGAACATGACCGAATTAGGTGTGGGATGCAAGAATATGTTCATAAACCTCATTGGCTGGCCCATATCCGCAAAGATAAATAACATGCACATAACCACAGAGGGGACAGCCAGAAACTCTCCTAATATTGTTATCTTCCCAAAAACTTTATAGTTATGCAGATAATAAGGCAGGACCACCATAACTGCCGAGGCTGCAACACCCACAAGGAAGGTAAACTGGCCTATATATAAACCCCATGAAACATCTCTGCTCATGCCTGTTATCCCCAAACCATAACTAAGCTGCTTAAGGTAGAAAATAAAACCTATCCCTGTTATCGCAAGTAGAGCGAATATCCAGATCCAGTATCTTCGACTTCCAGTTAGCGCCTTTTCAAGCATTATTGCTACCTCCTATCCTATTATGTAGAAAACACTGGGCATTGTCCCAAGTTCGGCTTTACGTCTTATAGTATAATTTGTGCTGAGCACCTTCCTAACCTCTGAGTTAGGTTCCTTTAAGTCTCCAAAAATCAATGCTCCATTGGATGCCTCCACACATGCTGGTTTAAGACCTTTGGCAAGTCTCTCAAAGCATAAGGTGCATTTTTCCACAACACCTTTTGTCCTTGTTGGATATTCCTTATTCTCCTCCTTGATAAAAGGCCGTCCTTTATCATCTTTACCCCTGGGGTCTCTCCAGTTGAAACTTCTCGCTCCAAAGGGGCAGGCAGCCATGCAGAATCTGCATCCGATACAGCGGTGCTGATCCATCATAACGATTCCGTCTTTTCTCTTGAATGTAGCTTTTGTAGGACATACCCTTACACAAGGTGGATTATCACAGTGGTTGCATAATAGAACAAAGGGCATTCGCTTTAATTTCTCCTCCATATATTCATGTTCCTGCCCGGGGAAGGCATGCTCAAAGGTGTCAGTCCAGATCCATTTAATCTCATCCTTTGGATTGCCAAAATCAGGAACATTGTGGATGCTGTGGCAAGCCTCTATAATCTTTCTGTAATCCTCTTCTGTTTTAAATTTCCTCATATCAACGACCATGGCCCACCTTTTGGCTATTAAGGCATCGGGCCCTGGGGAGAATTGCGATGCCTCTATATCATCTGTGATTTCATTTATTATCGCCATCCCACCTAATCCGAAAATGGCAGAGGCTCCTGCTATCTTTAGGAATTCTCTTCTACTGATGCTCATATCTCCTTCTCCTTTGGCGCAATATGGCAATCCCAGCAGTAAGGTTTTACTGCTGCGTAATTATGGCATTCATCACAAAATTTCTTCTTATTTGAATGGCATTTCATGCATGTATTCTGGAGGCTTATTGTGAACTGCTTCCCTTCACTGTTAATATAGAGCCTATTGCCATCCCGCACAGCTGAATCTCTCCATTCATTCAACAACTTCATGTGCTCAGCCTTCATATAGGCTTTTGGCTCAACACACTTCTTTTCCTTCAATTGCTGGATGACAGAGGTATCAAGCTTTGGTTCTGGTTTAACACTAACCTTCCCAATATTGTAGTATAAAGGAAATGCTACAAAGGCTAAAAAGATAATAAGTCCAATGATAATCTTTCCGCCATTATACATCTTCCTTTGCCTCCTTCCCTGGAAGGGGTTCAAGGCGTAAGTCGGTTGTCCTCTCTTTTTCTCCCTTCATTACCAATGCATTCCCCACCAGCTCGTGAAGGCCCGCCACACGCACACCAGGAACCCAGTAATCCATCAGCGGTGGAAGGGCAGCCCTATCAATGGCACACATATTCGCCAGTATATTCACCCCGTATCTTTCACGAACATACTTCACAGCATTTGCTCTGGGGAATCCTCCCCTCATCCTTAATTCCATATTTTCTCCTGCATTTAAGCCTGAACCACTACCACAGCAGAGGGTTCTCTCCCTGATGGTATTGTCTGGCATCTCATAGAAATAGTTGCATACATTCTTGATGATATATCGGGGCTCTTCAAGAATTCCCATACCTCTGGCGGTGTTACAGGAATCATGCCAGGTCACTTTTAGATGGTCGTTTCGTCTCGGGTCAAGTTTTAGTTTGCCATGCCTGATGAGGTCAGCAGCAAATTCAGCAACGTGAACCATCCTTGCGGATTTTGCATTCTCAAATTTTGTGCCGGTTACTGGTGAAACAGGTACCTCAAGAAAATCTGCAGGTCCGTGCCATGTGTCCAGGTATTGGTGAACAAGCCTCCACATGTGGCCACATTCTCCTCCAAGTATCCACTTTACCTTCAACCGCTTTGCCTCAGCATATATCTTGTAATGAAGTCTTTTCGCCATCTCATTTGATGTGAAAAAGCCGAAATTACCGCCCTCAGAAGCATATGTGCTCCAGGTGTAGTCAAGTCCAAGTTCATGGAAAAGCATGAGATAGCCCATTGCTGTGTAAATGCCAGGGTCACCGAAGAGGTCTCCGGAAGGCGTAACAAAGAGAATCTCAGCACCCTTTCTGTTAAAGGTTGGCTCAATCCTGATCCCTGTAATGGTTTCTATATCATCTATCATAAATTCTATGTTACTTTTGAGTGTATGTGGCTCAAGGCCGAGGTGATTACCCTTTTTATAACAATTCGCCACAGGGCCAGCAATCCAGTCTGTATTCAGACCCAGTAGATTGAGAAGTTCCCTGCCAATTATCGTGATTTCAGCCTGATCAATACCGTACGGGCAGAAAAGAGAGCAGCGCCGACATTCGGTGCACTGGTAGAAATAATACCACCACTCCTTTAGCACATCATACGTGAGTTCTCTTGCGCCAGCAAGCTTACCCAGAATTTTTCCTGATCCTGTAAAATACTTCCTATACACCGACCTTATAAGTTCAGCCCTCAAAACAGGCATATTCTTTGGGTCTCCTGAGCCGAGGAAGAAATGGCACTTGTCAGCACAGGCACCACACCTCACACAGATATCCATAAATATATGAAAGGTGCGGTACTTGCTCAGCCGTTCTTTAATCCCTTCTAACACTATCTCTTTCCAGTTTTCAGGTAGCTTCCAGTCCTCCTCAGAAGACGACCACTCCCTTGGGTTTGGAAAGTCAACTGCCTCGAGATATTTAGGTCTCGTACCATAGCAATACATGCCAGGCTTGAATTCAGCAGGCGTATCCATCCACTTTGTCTTAGGAGGTTTATAGTCTATCTTTGACAGATCTTCTGGTTTTGGTGGTTTTGCCTTCGTTGCCATATTCTCACTCCTTCTCTACTGGTATCCCAGATTGTTTCATTTTTCCTCTGAATTCATCCTCGTACTCCTCATATGTATGAACCTTAACAGGATAATTCCATGGATTAATATGTCTAACTATGCGATTGTTATTTGCGAGGTTCCTCGTAGGACTGAGGAAGACTCCAGCCATGTGCACCAGCTTGCTGAATGGGAAGTAGGCAAACAGGACGCTGATAAGGAAAAGATGGATATAAAATATAACATCGATTCCCTGCGGAATCTTCGGATTAAAATTAACCAATCCCATGGTCAGTTCTTTCACACCGACCACATTCACTTTGAAGAAATACCGCATAAGGATGCCTGTTGCAGCTATACCTAAAATCAAAAAGAGGGGGAAATAATCAGAAGCAAGGGAGATATAACGGACTTGAGGAATATATAGCCTTCTGAGGAAGAGATAGGTTACAGCCAGCAAAAGGATTATGCCTGTCATAAATAGGCGTGGTGCGCCAATTTGCAAAAAACCATCAAGGCTTTCAAGGACATACAAATAAAAAGGCGAAGGTTCGGCAAAAAGTCTGATGTGTCTGAGTAAGATTATTAGAAAAGACCAGTGAAATGCTATGCCTGCTAACCAGAGCCACTTGTCAGAGCCATGAGCGAGCTTTGGCCCTTCCCGCAATTCTGTTTTTGTGTTTCTGAATAGAGAACGGAAAAAAAGCACTTCAAGAGCCATCCTTCCTACAACACCAAGGGTGCTGGAGGGATTATCAAGTTTATTCTGCTTGATCCAGGGGAGAGATTTCTGCTGCCCACCTGTTGTCGGTATACGGAAAGGGACAGGGGAACGCGCCCATTTAATGACACGATAAATAATCCCAAGGGTGAATGTTACAAAAGCTGCGTATGGGATAATAACACCAAAGAGAAAGTGTAAATTTGCTGCCCCTACCCCAATAAAAGCAAGCAGGACAAGTATTATAACTGCAAAGAAAGAGAATATGGCTCCCATTTTTACCCTCTTTTAATTTTATTTGAGATTCAGATATTACTGTCTCTGTCCTGAATTAAATTCAGAATCACGTATCAGCTTCGCTCGTTTCAATAGCCCGAAGGTCATATTTTTCACCTCATTTGCCTTGAGATCATAAATCTTCTCCCGGCATTTCATATAAATATCAAAGGCCAGAAGGGCCAGGTCATCTATTTTATCCTCAAGTGTCAGCAACTCCTCAGCAATTCCGTTTTCGAGTCCTGAATTATCCTGAATTGAATTCAGGGCAGGATCATTTTTCAACTCTTCTCTTATCACTTTTTTTAGAAAGAAAATAAAGGATATGGCCTGCGAGGGCGTAAAATCCTGAATCGCTCTGATTCTGATAATATTATCAAGAAATGGAGAAGCCTTGTCAGGCCTCACCCCATGGAGGAGCTCATCAAAAAGACCCTCTATCCCCTGGAGGATATTTCGCCCCACTGGATTAGTGAATGGGTCCTTTTGCTTCTTTAAAAAACTTGAGGTGGCAGATGGATAAGTATCCAGTATCTCAGCAAACCACTTTTCCAAAATAACAGATCTCTTTGCTGACAGGAGGGTCGAGAGCTTCATATCAGGAAGCTACTGCTCCTTACCGCCTCACTGTTAACAATAGTTTTCACCATGAGAATGGAATACCCTTTCCTATCCTTGATAGTTTTGGTTAAACGTAACGGTAGAAAAATAAAATCCCGGTGCTCGTTCCCTCCGGTACGGATCCTCGATATTGCTTATTCCCTAAGGACTAAACTTACACGCAACCTGTTGGTTTCGGAAGTCCGGCTATCTTACATGCCTGCTTTGCAGGGCCACCAGGGTAAAGCTCATAAAGGTATTTTGTGTTGCCTTTTTCGGGCCCCATAACCTTAGCTATTTCTTTGACAAGGATCTTTATCATTGGAGCAATCTGGTATTTCTGGTAATAGTCCCTGAGGAAATTGACAACCTCCCAGTGTGCCTCGCTCATCTGGATTCCTTCTTTTTCTGCAATAAAATTGGCTAACTCAGGACTCCAGTCATCCAGATTCTGAAGATAACCATCCTCATCAACCTCATAACTCTTGCTTTGAAACTCAATTGTCCCCATTTCTTATCGCTTCGCTCCTTTCTAATTAGATTTATTTAAAAGCTTGAAGCTTCCTACAGTCCCGACGCTTCGGGACCGCTCGCTGTGCATTTTTCAATCTTGATGTTATTGGGATATTATTATAAAATATTTTAAGAAATAATTAAACATATAAGCCTAATATAGCGGTAGCCTGCTGGTCAAATAAAAAAAACTTATCTATAAATCACGATTGCTTATAAACTCAGCATTATTCTGGTCAAAGTCTTTTAATTCTAACGAATTACTTGACTTGAATCTCAATTTAGACTACCTTATAAAGTGAATATTAATAAAATGATAGTATATAAAAAAAAAAAAAAAAAAGGGGGATATTATGGCAGAACTTAAAACAGGGTTGGGTGTGAGATCAAAAATTTTATTAATCTTTATTGTAGTAATCTCCTTAGCAAGCATCTTAGTATTTGCTTATCATCTCCTTAAAATACAGAAAAATACACAAGAGACAAACCTTAAAAAAGGGACTATCGTTGTCTCAACCACCAGTTCAAACCTCACATCCGCCCTTGCAAGCAGTGCTGAACTGCCTCTAACCGAAATCGTGAAGAAAACACTGGCAATGGATAAAGACTTTGCGTACTGCGTTATTCAAGACGACAAAGGCAGTGTTTTAGCCCATACTTTTCCAAAAGATGTGCCAAAGGTTTTAGAGACATTGAAGGCGCCAACAGAAGGAATATCTACAAATAAATGGGAAGACCCCAGAGGTAACCTCATACTGGACATTGCAGCGCCTGCAGGTAAAGGTCGAATAATTCGTCTGGGAATAAAGGAATTTACCCTCCTGGATGCCTTAAACGCAGAGATTACGGACTTTCTTATAGCTATGGCAATAATTTTCTCCATAATAATACCTCTGTCAATCCTCGTATCCGGAAAAATTACCAGACCACTTGTGGAACTTATAGGGGCTACGAGGGCTCTCAGTAAAGGAGACTTCAGCGTTACGGCAACTGTTAGATCTAAGGATGAGTTTGGAGCACTTGCCACGGCTATAAATAACAGCATAGAAACGCTGAGGGCTCAGACCCAGACAGGAGCGGAAAGAAAAAAGACCCAGGAAGGCCTTGTATATATGTTAAACATTATCAGTTCTGCCTCAGAAGGCGACCTTTCTCAGAAAGCGCCAGTGACAGCAGACCTCTTCGGCTCTATTGCTGACGCATACAACCTCATGATCGAAGGACTGTCTGAATTACTTAACAATGTAAGAATGTCCACTACTAAAGTTGGCCAGGAAAGCCAGAAAATGCTTTTAATGCTACGAGAGATGGGTAAAGGCGCAGAGACACAGATGGCAGAAGTAAAAAAGGCTACAGGAAACGTTGATGAAACAATAAACTCAATCATCGATATATCTGAAAAGACAAAGACTGCCCAGGATATATCTTCAGAAACTTCAGGGGCTGCAGAAAAGGGTGACAAGCTCGTTACAGAAAGTATTGATGGGATACAGATTATAAGAGTAACAGTTCAATCTATCAATAAAAAGATGAAAAACCTTTCAGAGAGATTAATGGAGATAGAGACCATATCAAAACTGATCAGTGATGTTGCATTTCAGACAAACCTTCTCGCCCTGAATGCATCCATCGAAGCCGCAAGGGCCGGAGAACAGGGCAAGGGATTTGTTATTATCGCGGAACAGATAAGGGAGCTTGCAGACAGGTCAGCATCAGCTACAAAACAGATAGGTGAAGTGATAAATGCCATCCAATTGGTTGCAGGTGAGGTAACCACTACCCTTGAGGAAGAAACAAGGCTCGTGGAGCATGGAACTAATATAGCAAAAGATACAGGTGATGCATTTGAAGATATTAAAAACGCTATTAACAATACAAGTCGCATAATTTCGGAAATATACGATACTGCTACCAATCAGAAGGGACTTTCCGCTAAAGTTGTTATTGCAATGGAAGAGGTGAACAGGATATCCATGCAGATGTTGAAAATGGTAAAAGACTCTTCGTCCATTTCTGAGAGCCTCTCAGCGACATCAAAAGGGCTCCTCGATGCAGTTGGAACATTTAAACTACCCGGACAACCAGAGATATCTGGAAAGGTAAGCTTCTAAAATAACTAAAACCAAATATATCGTTTAACATTTGGTTTTAGTTATCCTGAGGAGCAAAGCAACGAAGGATCTTATGTGAGGAAGGAGGCAGACAGGTTTCTTCTTACAACTTCTATCAGGGTATCTTCGTCAAAGGGTTTTACCAGATAATCCTTTGCACCGAGTGAAAGAGCTTTTTCCCTGTGTTTTTCGCTGCCCCTTGAAGTCAGGACTACCACCGGAATGTTTTGAAATTTCTCTTCCTTTCTTAGCTCGTTTATCAGCTCATAACCATGCATTACCGGCATTTCAAGGTCGGTTATTATAAGGTCGATCTCATTTTCGCCAAGTAATTTTAAGGCTTCTATTCCGTTAGTGGCAGTATACACCCTGAAGTCCTTTGACTCGAGGAAGCCGCTCACATATTTTCTCACACTGAGAGAATCATCTACAATCAGAACTCTCCTGCCTTGATAAGCCTTCTCTGCAGTTGTAACCGCCCCGATCTCAGAGACTGGAATTTTTTCCTCAAAGAGTTTTGTGGGATTTATAACAACCCTGACTTTCCCATCGCCTGATATTGTGGCGCCTGAGTAAATTGTGAGGCCTTCAAGAAACCTCCCGAGGGGTTTTATAACCGTCTCCTCATGGCTCACTATTTCATCAACTATCATACCTGCAAGCCTTCCCGCGAGATTCACAACAAGAACAGGTTTGTTCCCAACAGTTGCAATGTCCTTGAAACCGAGGGTATCTGTCAGAAGTTTAACAGGGATTCTCCTCCCTCTAAAGTTTAAAGAGTCAGGTTCGTTGATGTCCATATGCGCCCCTGTGTAAGTGATTTCCTCTACAAGTCTTGCCGGCACAACAAATTCCATACCCCCTGCCATAAAGCTCACAACATCAACAATGATAAGAGAAAGCGGTACTTTCAGCCTGAAAGTAGTACCAACGCCCTTTTCTGTATCCACCTCAATAAGGCCGTTGAGGGCAGATATATATTCCCTCACCACATTAAGTCCAATCCCTCTACCGGATACCATATTGGTCGTCTCCGTTGTGGTAAAGCCAGGTGTAAATATTATATCTATAAGATCTTGTCTTCTTAATTGCGGATAATCAACTGAGAACATCCCCCTCTCAACAGCAACCTCGCGAACCTTCTCAGTATCTATACCTCTTCCATCATCTCTTAGCTCGATAACAACGTTGTTACCTTCCCTCCTCGCTGAAAGGGAAATATCTCCCTCAGCCTTTTTGCCTGCCTCTGTCCTTTCCTGCGGAGGTTCTATTCCATGATAAATGGCATTTCTGACAAGGTGCAGAAGGGGGTCGAAGAGCTTTTCAAAGATCAGCTTGTCAACCTTGGTCTCTCCGCCTGAAATATTAAAATCAACCTTCTTATTAGATTCAAGAGCGATGTCTCTCACAGGACGGGTAAACCTGTGGAAGAGCTTACCAATCTCAATCATCCTCACCTCTGAAACTTCTCCCTTCAGAAAACCCACAACTTTATCTATATTTTTCAAAGAAGCCACAAGGTCTCCATAGGTGGCAGCAAGTTCCCTTAATGCCTCATTTATATCGTTTGTAATCTCCTGGAGTTTTCTCGAAAACAGGTTGAGCTCATCGTATCTGTCAAACTCGAGCTCCTGGAAATCTGAAAGGAGGGTGTCTGTATATTTTACAGACTCCGGGAGGGAATACGCATATCTATCCGAGAAACTTGTTAACTCCCTTAGAAGTCTTACACCTGTCGCAAACACCTCATCTGTAAGCTTATCTGTTTTCTTGACGTTCTTAAATAAATGGTTTTTTATTATCGTCAGCTCCCCTACGAGATTCATCATCTCCTCAACTCTACTGACATCAACCCTGACGGACTTGTGCTCAACAAGCTCCTTGTCTTCTTTTCTTCTGCCAAGTTCACGTCTCTCTTCTTCGGGTTTCTCGACTTCCTGTATCTTGGTTTTGATCATGTAATCTATTTTCTCTCCTAAAGACGCGGGCTCTTCTTTGCCCGAGCCGACACCCCTGATAAGTTCCTTTATTGTGTCGAGGATGTAAAGGAGCACTTCTATACACTGGGGTGTAACAGGTATCCTTTCCCCCATAACACCTTCAAGTATATCCTCCATCCTGTGAGCTGCATTACTGATACCATTGAGTTTCACCAGAGCAGCAGACCCTTTTATGGTATGGGCTGACCTGAAGAGCTCTTCTATCTGAGCTATATCCCGGGGATTTGCCTCGAGCTGCAAGATACCCTTTTCGAGGATATTTATATGGTCGTATGCCTCGGCAAGGAAAAAATCAACGAGTCTTGAACTATCAAAATGCATCAGGTCTCCCTTACCCTCAGGGCATCAAAAAACTCAGCGATATCTATCCCTTCCCCGCTCATCTCATCAACAAGGCTCGGAAGGTCTTCTGAGAGAAACCCTATGAGGCCCCTGCCTGCATCAACCACAATTACCACCTTTACAGTTGATGACCTAACCTCTCCTGTATCATATGCCTCGTACACCTGTAAGAGATCCACAACAGGGATTATTCTTCCTCTCAACTGGATAATCCCCCTTACATAATCAGGGGCCAGAGGCACGGGAAATATCTCAGGAATCTTAACTATTTCCTTTACCTCGCTCAGCAGCAGGGTAAACTCCTTTTTGTCCACACGGAAAACACAGTAATTCTTCGGTAATCTTTCCTCGGGAGTCTCTTGCTGTATCTGTTCGTTCATTTACTCAGGTGTTTCTTTACAGCGAGGAGGAGGTCTATTGGTTCAAAGGGTTTAGTCAGATATTCGTCTGCACCCTGTTTGAGGCCCCAGAATCTGTCACCCTCCTGCGTCTTCGATGTAAGCATAATTATTGGAATATTCTTATATTTCTCATCCATTTTTAAGTCCCTGCAAATCTGAAAACCACTCTTTTTGGGCATTACCACGTCAAGGATTATAAGATCAATATGCTCGCTTTTGACCTTTGCCTCTGTTTCCAGGCCATCCATTGCTGTCACCAGCTCGTGAGGGGTATCCTTCAATGCCCCTTTTATAACTTCCAGGTCTGTTGCACTATCATCCGCGATGAGTATCCTCGCCATAAACGCCTCCTTTATTTCTTTTTTACAAGCCCTACTTTTGTAAGAGTATATAGAATTCTCTTTACTTCTCCCTCATCAAGACCACTTTCCTGAATAATTTCAGTAAGGGTCCTTTTACCATTTATGAGGAGGAAAATATTCATCTCCTTCTTATCGAGGGTAACGTTTTCAATCTCTTCGGCATCTGTAATAAGCCTGACAAAGACAACATCCGGTTCTTTGAACGTCTGGCTTGCAAGACGCCTCTCATCAAGACGCCTTACCCCTTCGAGGATTAGAGTGGATACTGCAATCCTGAAGGTTATGTCAGAAAGGCTGTCAGGCAGAGGCATTCTCTCGAAGAAAAACCTCCCCTTTTCAATTCTGATACTTGTATAAACCACATTCTCTACTGTCTTCTTCATCCTCTCCATTAACTCCAGCTCTGATAAAAGACCTTCCTGGACAAGTGCCCTTCCAAGCGGAATACTATCTCTTTTTGAGACTGCGAGGGCGCGGTCAACATCATTTCTTGAGAGTCTCCTGTCCTTCACAAGGTCCTCACCCATAATTGCACTCCATCCCCTTTTGCTCATAATGCCCCACACCACATCGCCATTGTCAAAATAAATCTCTGATGAACACTTAGCCGAGAAAGCCGTGAGTCTTCCTGTTAGCTTACTTGAACCAACAAATTGAAGGACATCAGGCAATTGAAAAATAGAGAGGTCACCAGAAAGCACGAGGGATTCATCCCTTACCAGGCCGAATTTTCTAAGGGAACCAACCAGTATGTTGTTTAGTTGCAATGGGAACTCATTCAGGAAATACCGCCTCATTATACCATCCATTAAGTTCTCGATTCCCCTTACATCTGGCAAAGCCCCTATATGGGGCTCCACCTTTACAGGCTCTTTTTTCACCTCTTCTTTCTCTTCTTCCTCAACAAGGACAGAGGCTATTTTTTCTACAAGGTCGTCGGGTTGAAAGGGCTTTTGAAAATAATCGTTTATCTTGAATGCCTCCATGAACTTTTTACCAACCTGCTCTCCCTTAGCGCTTATAAGGATGAGCGGTGTATTTTTCAGTTCAGGGTCAAACCTTATCATCTTGCAGAGCTGATAACCATTCATACCCGGCATAATAAAATCCACAAGGATAACTGCAGGCTTAATTTCCTTTGCAATTGTGAGCCCCTCCTTGCCGTCGCCTGCTGTATAAACAGTATAACCCTCTGATGTCAGGATGCCCTCTGCGAGTTTCCTTACAGTAGAACTATCATCTATAACAAGCACGCTTCCTCTTGTCATGGCTATTTCTTCTTCAGGATGTCCATTGCCTTCGCAAGACTCAGTTTCAGTCTTGTAAAGGCATCTGCAAGTGTCCTGACCTCATCATTGCTTTTTACGTCAAATTCCTTATCCATCCTGCCCCTGCTGATCTCCTCAGCAGCAATAACAAACCTCTCAATAGGACTTATAATACTGCCTTTTATCACTCTATTTATTATTATCAGGAGGAACAAAAAGAAACCTCCGTAAAGCGATGTGAAGAGTATAAGGGCTTTTTTTGCATTCTTAATAGGCACTTCCGCAGGGACAATAATGGTATTGACTGCAACAATCTCATTCATTTTCCAGCCGTATCCATTGGTTGTGCCGTATTTCTCCCTTTGCTCAGGTGGGGCAATATCAGGGTTACTATGGCACCGCAGACAGTCAAAATCATTCACCACAACAGGCCTCATTATCACATAGAACTCTCCATCAGGAGTGCTTTTAAAACCCCTCCACTCCTTCTCAAGTGTTCCATCACGGAATTTTTTAACCATTTCTTCTTCAAAGGCATCAACCTTATTCTTAGGATTCAAGGGGTTCAGGGTTGCTTCCTTAAAGTAATAGTTCGGCAATTTCTCGTTCATCCTGTTTGCAATATTTGTAGCAACAAAAGTGGATGACATGCCTTCAACTATAAACCTGCCCGGTAATTCCTTGAAGAGTTTTGGTCTTAAGGTCTTACCTACATATGCCCTCGCTGATTCCATAGTAACAAGAAAAATGTTTGCCTCCTCAAGGATTTCCCTTATTGCATTCGCCTTAAGAATATAATAAGAGCTGAATGTCATAATAGGTAGAGATATTGCAAAGACTATAAGCAGTATTACTGTAAATCTTGCCCTTAACCTGAGATTTTTAAGCATCTATAAGTCCCTCCTGTTGATATTTTATTTAAATTATCCTCTTTTGAAATCAGCCCCATGGGACATCTTTATCGGTTTTCTCCTCTAAAACTTTCTCCTCCTCAACTCTTTTCCTCTGAACTCTTCCTTCCTCCCTGCTGGTATTTTGACCTGAATTGCTCCTTTTTGGATTCAGGGAGTTCTCTTATAAGGGATTCCATGAGATAATTGTAATCATCACCTGACATGGAGCTGCCGTTATGGTATGAGATTTCCTTATAAATGTCATTTATAAGCATAGAGCCTATGGGGCCGATAGTATCTACAAAATCTTCCTCAAGGGCCTTTACTTTCTGTGGAGAAACAGTCATAGAGCCGGCAACTATCTCCTTCATAATGGTGGCAACATCCGCTTTACCGATTAGTTTTTCTGTCAGAGGCACCGGCGAAGTCTTCGGGGGTTTCATCCCTTCTATAAAGTTAAATCCGAGAGAGGTCGTATTTCCAATCTTTTCAATACATTCTTCGTTCCTCAGATGTCCAAGGCTTATAAATGTAATTTCCCCATCATTTAGATATATTTTAAGTAAATGTTCCTGCCCCTCTAATTTAACGGAGAGCATCCCCGTCTCACGTTTCTGTGCATGCCTCCTTATAAGGCCTAACAGGTCCATACAGTAAATAATTACAGGTTTTTTAATATTTGTCAAACTTTTCATTTTCCCCATTATTTTTTATCATAGCCATAGCCTTCCTGGCCACTTCTCCGACAGTCATCTGAAAAAGCTCGCCATTGTCATAAATTGTCACAGGAGTGCAGTCGTTCAATAACCGCTGAAGCTCATCTATCCCCTCATCAGCCTTAAGTTGCCCAAGTGTCCATGCTGCTGATGCCCTTACGTCAGGATTATGGTCATCAAGGTAGAATCTAACTAATGGAATATTTGCATTCACCAGAGCAGGGCTTATACTGCCGATTCTTCCTATAGCCCTCAATACACCCGCCCTGAACATCTCTTCCTCATGGAAAGAGACCACGATAGGTAGGATGTCAGAAAAAATGTCAGGGCTGTTTCTGATTATCTCTCCGAGTATCTCTGCCATACTCCATCCGATACCGCCTGATTCTTCGCGCATAGACCAGAGCAGACGCTGGATAAGGTTTCTTACAACCTCTGGATGCTCCTGTGATATTACACCTGTTATTTTCCCTATTGCCTCAATCGCCCTCCAGCAGATGGCACTCTCTTTATTATAGGTAAGGGCTATAAGATGTCTAAAAACGCCCTTATTTCTATGCCCTAAATCAGTCAGTTCTTCAAACCTGCTGTTGTCAAGCATGGTTGCCACCTTTTCCCTTAAGGTCATGCAGATCCTCAGTTAGTTAATTCAGTAATTTTATCTCCACCGTCTAAACTCCTTTGCTTTCTATACATTATTGCGCTGCTGATAATACCCTCTACCCATTCAGGCGTCCCAAGGGCGTGAACATGGGTATATGTAGCTAAGACATTCCTGTAGCACAACCCATCCCTTTTATCTATTATCCCAAGTCCACGTTTCATTTTAAAAGCAGTATATACCCCATTTTTTTCTTTGAACTCTAAAATACTCGAATAATGAAATTCATGGCCTTTTAAAATAGTGCCTGTCCTAAAATATGGATTGGGCATATCTACCTCTATTATTGAATATCCATGTGCCTGGGGCCTCTTTTCCAGACCGAAAACCACTGGCAGCACACCGGCCATAGGATATGTTTTATTTTCTAATACAAGGCTTTCCCCCAGATACATCAAGCCTCCACACTCAGCATAAACAGGGAGCCCATTTTCAATGGCCTGTCGCAGGGAGTTTGGAAAATTAGTATTCTCTGCAATGGTTATTGCATGGGTTTCAGGGAAACCACCACCGATGTAAAGGGCATCGATGTCAGGAAGCTCTTTCTCTGTTAGGGCACTCATCTCAACTATCCTGACACCACGCCTTTCGAGTTCCTCAAAGTTTTCAGGATAATAAAACTGGAAAGCAGTATCTTTGATAACGCCGATTCTTAGTGACGAGTGGCCCTTCGACAGGCTCAGGGCAGGCTCAGAGACGAGTGACTTTTCCAGAGACGAGTGACGAGTGACGAGTGACTTTTCAAGAGACGAGAGACGAGTGACGAGTGACGAGTTATTATATTTACTTGTCTCTTGTCCCTTGTCTCTTGTCACTGAATTGGTCTCTTGTCTCTTGTCTCTTGTCTCTGCCTTAAGCGGCACTGCCCCATTAGCAATCTTCCATATCTCATCTAAATCAAGATAATTCTGCGCTATCTCTAAGATAGCGGAAATAGCCTTTTCAACTTCAGGGTGTTCCTGATAAGGGGTAAGGCCCATATGTCTCTCAGGCAAGGTCGCCTCTTTCAGCTTTGGGACAGCCCCCAATACAGGCACATTACAGTATTTATTTATTGTTGCACGCAATATAGATTCATGTCGCTTACCTGCAACCTGATTCAAGATTACACCTTTAATCTTTACTGATGGATCAAATTTCTGGAGCCCCAGGACCAGAGCAGCAGCAGTGCGTGTTACCTTTGTGCAATCCATGACTACGATAACAGGTGTTTGAAGCAATTTGGCAAGTTCGGCTGTGCTGTAAGTGCCCTCAGCATCAAAACCATCATAAAGGCCCCTGTTGCCCTCAATAACAGCAATCCGAGCTCCATAAGCGTGTTCTACAAATGAACAAAGAAGCTGCTCTTTACCAATTAAAAAAGGGTCCAGATTATAACAGGGCTGGCCTGCTGCTGAGGCCAACCAGCCCGCATCGATATAATCTGGCCCCTTCTTAAATGGGACTACTTTAAAGCCTTTTTTTCTCCACGCCGCTATCAGGGCAATGGAAAGGATGGTCTTACCACATCCGCCACTGAGGCCTGCTACAACTACCCTCGGAATTGAATAATTAAGCATATGAAAGTGGGAAGTAGAAAATGGGAAGTTAAGTTCTCACTTCTCACTTCTTCAGAGAAGGCCTTTTTCTTTGAGGTACTCTTCACTCGGGATCTCCACAGAGCTGGCACCGCCAGAATACGAATACATCACTTTTCCAACATCTATCATCTCTCTTAGAGCCTTCTTTACAGTGTCCTTATCAACTCCTGTCTCCTCGGATATGGCTTTAATCACATCTTTCTCTTTGAGTTTTTTCTTGCCCTTTGATTTTTCTAATAATTCATAAATCTTCTGTTTTATCTCTTCCTTCTCCATCCCTCCACCTCCTTATTGAGGTTGAGGTTAAGGTTAAGTATCTCTCAACCTCAACCTCTACTATAGTTTACCATTTAAATGTCGCCGCTGTCCTGAAGGTCTCACGGGCAAATTTGAAATCGTCAATATGCTGGAATGTAAACTCAATGCCTGTAAGCTTGAAGAACTTTTCCCAGCCAATTCTCTCTATCCACTCGCCTACCCTTTCATGTTGCTTTGCATGCCTGGCATAAGTTTCAAGGATGTTCTTTACAGCAGCAACAACCTTTGGCCACCGTGGAGGTTCGTTGTAAAAGAAAGGAATTGCGAGCTTGGAGAATTTTGGATTGCTCCTCAGGCTGCCGACCTTTCCACCCACCACTATGGCAACACCATCATTTTCAGGGTCATGGATATCTATTGGCGGACAGACAGTAAAGCAGTTTCCGCAGTACATGCACCTGTCAGGATTAATCTTTACACTTTTCTTTGCAGGGTCAGGGCTTATAGCATGTGTGGGGCAGGACGCTATGGTTGTAGGGATTTCGCACACATTCGCTAACCTTCCATGGTCTATCGTTGGTACTTTCCTGTGAACAGCGACTATGGCTATGTCTGAACAATGAACAGCTCCACACATATTAACACAGCACGCCACTGCCAGCCTCACCTTGTTAGGGAGCTCTTTTGTAGTAAAGTAATCGTAAAGTTCATCCATCATGGCCTTTACCAGACCAGAGGCATCGGTGCAGGCACTGTGACAGTGAATCCATCCCTGAGTATGAACAACATTGCTCACCCTCGGGCCTATACCTCCAACAGTGTAGCCTTTGTCTTTGAGTTCTTTTTTAAGAGGCTCAACCTTACTCTTATCTGATACGAGAAACTCTATGTTGTTTCTGCTGGTAAAGCGAAGATAGCCTTCGCAGTATTTATCTGCAATATCGCTGATCTCACGGATAGTATCAGTGCTTAAAAGCCTCGGCGATGCAACTCTCACGGTGTATATCTTATCACCGCTTTCCGCCACATGCACCATTGTTCCGGGGTCCAGCACTTCGTGATACTTCCACTGGCCATAATTCTTCTGGATTACAGGTGGAAGAAACTGCTTATAATGAGGCGGCCCTATATCTGTTTTTCTCTGTGGTAATGACATTTATTATTCCTCCTTTAAGATTTTTATTTTAAATCTTTCTCTGCCCAGAAGAAGAACGGGTCTCTTCTCGGTTCCTTAATCATCTGGGGAACTGGTGGAAGACCAACATACTCAAGGAATGACCTCATGCCTTTGTGTTCTATGACCTCCCCTATCCTCTCCCTGGCCTTTCCGTTCTCATCCCACCACTCTAAAATCTTGCGGATAAGGTCCTTCAATTCTTGATACGGAGGCTCAAGCTTTATGAATGGCACAACGACCCACGAAAGCATTGCGCCCACAACAATCGGGGCTTTACTCCCGATAAGGAGGGTTGCGCCCCTTTCATCGCCAGGCCTGAGGGCCTTTGTCATCTTTGCTATACAGTGCATACATCTGTTACAGTCCTCATCTTCTATCTTTAGTTTCTTACCGTCATAACTCATGCAACCTGTTGGACACATATCAACTATCTCGGCATTGATGTCCATTCCATTTTTAGCATAGTTCTTTACTTCAGCCTGGTCGATCTTTATATCGCCTTTCCATGTCCCGATAATAGATAAATCAGCACGTGCAATTGCGGCGATACAGTCAACAGCACAACCTGCGGTCTTTATTTTAAATTTATACGCGAATGACGGTCTGTGAAGTTCATCCTGAAATTCCTGTGTAAGGGCATAGTTAATATCGAGGGTATCTATATTCGCCCATTCACAGCGGCCAGGACCAACACAGCAGCTCGGAGTCCTCATCGCAGAGCCAGAGCCGCCGAGATCCCATCCGCGGGATGAAAACTCGGCAAAAATGGGCTCGAGACTTTCTGTATTCGTGCCGAGAAGTATCATGTCACCTGTGGAGCCATGCATGTTAGTAAGCCCGCTACCATATTTATCCCACATATCGCACATCTCTCTTAACGCCTTTGTTGTGTAGAACCAACCACTGGGCTGGTTTATTCTCACGGTATGGAAATGAGCCACTCCGGGAAATTCTTCTGGCAGGGAAGAATATCTCCCGATAACTCCGCTCCCGTAGCCGAGGACACCAACAATACCACCGTGCTTCCAGTAACCTCTCTTTGTTTTGTAAGACTTCTCAACCTGGCCTAATTCATCTGCTGCTCTTTCACTCTTTTTTGCGGCCTTCTTAATCTCTTTTACAAAGCTCGGCCACGGACCTTTTTCCAGCTCATCCAACAACGGTGTGTCATACTTCTTACTCATAAACGCCCTCCTTAAACTTAAATTTGGTTCTTCTCCCAAAAAATTGCTAAAAAGGGTTCAAGCAAAATCAAAAATCAAATATCAAAATAATGGAATTCCTTAATTTTGCATTTTGAATTTTGCATTTTGATTTATTACTTATTTATCCCTTGACCCCTTGAATCCTCTTAATTCTCCGACTATTGAAAACTGCATAAGAAATGTCCTATATTTCGTCATTCCCGTGAAGCTTGTCCCCGAAGGTAGTAATCGGGGAACGGGAATCCAGAGACGTACAAAATACTGGATTCCGCATCAAGTGCGGAATGACAACCACAGGAGACATAGGACATTAATATTACCATCTTCATTAATTTGGACATGACCCTTAAATTTTAAATAAGACATGGATATGCAACCGTTAGTAAGACAATTGAAAAACACAGATGCGATTTTTCCATAAGAAATAATAATCCCAAAATTCAAAATATTAAACAAACAGCTAATTTTAAATTTACATTGTAAAAGAGGTCAAATTAGAAAAATTTATCTATTTATAAACTCCTGAAATATCAGTGCTAAATGAACTACCCTGCAGCAAGCTACAGGGAATTATCAAATTAAACCGTCTTTTTTATCAAAAAAATAAAGGTATTGCCTTCTTCTTTTGTTTCGATTAGTTCATTGCCTGTTCTTCTCAGTAAAGCGGGAATGTCGGCCTTTGAACCTGGGTCAGTTGCCACTACGCGTAACACCTGTCCAGTTTTCATAGCATCTATTGCCTTTTTTGCCTTTAGCACAGGCATCGGGCAGCTAAGCCCCTTACAATCTAATGTTACGTCAGGTTGGATATCAGGCATCTTTTCCCTCCTTTTCCTTTGACAAGATAACGAGCAAATATAGCTTATTTTTCAAAAACTTGTCAACCTGAAATATTTTCTGGTAAAATATGTTTGATATGAAAGGTTTAGCATGAAAAAAATCCTGGTCCTCGCAAATCAAGCCACCTCAGGAGCTATTGAATCACCCCTGAGCAAGAAAGAATACTCCATAAAAATAGTATCCAATTCAAGAGAGGCCTCAAAATACATCAAAGATACTCAGTCGGAGATTCGTTCCGAACCTGATGTCATACTTCTTGGTCTTCCTGAAGGGCTCGATAAGCAAAAAATAAAGGCTATTAAGGCCATTGAAGGGCACCCCCCTGTTGTTGGTGTTTTGAAAGGAGATGCAGGCAGGATAATTGAAAGGGCATCTAAATCAGGTGTTGAAGATTTCATTATTTATCCCTGCAAACCAGCTTATTTAAAACTCAGGATAGAAGGTGTCCTGAAGTCGGTTAGTAAGCTGAAGGCACTCAGGAAGGAGAGGTGGAATCTTGAGAACATAATAGAGATAACATCCCTTGTCTCTTCCAGTCTTGACTCTGATAAAATCCTTTACCTTACAGTAAAAAAGATTGCAGAAATAATGCCAGTTATCCGGTGTTCTATTCTTCGCATAGATAGTAAAAACAAGTCTGTTCATGTAATCGCAACCTTTGAGGACCCGAAGATTAAAGATCTAAAGCTTGATTTGAGAAAATACCCTGAAATCAGAAAGGCACTCACATCAAAAGAGCCGGTGATAATAAATGATGTAAATACAGACCCTTTAATGCATAGTGTCAGGGATATTATCTCTCCGCTGGGAATAAAATCTATCATAGTTCTGCCTATTATTTTCCAGGATGAGCTTATCGGAACCCTATTTTTAAAAACATCCCGCGCTGGAAAATCCTTTACAAAGGACGAAATAAAGTTCTGCACTGCTGTTGCAAACGCCTCTGCCAATGCCTTACACAATGCCCTTCTTTATGGAAAGTCAGAGGTAGAAAAAACACGCCTGGAAAAGCTTGCAATTACAGACTATCTGACAGGTGTATTTAATATACGGTATTTCTATCATCGGCTTAAAGAGGAATTCAGCAGGGCCGTGAGATACACAATTCCACTCGCATGCATGATGGCCGATATAGATTTTTTTAAGCGCATAAATGACACTTACGGGCATAAAACAGGGGATAGGGTTCTGAGGGAATTTGCACAGCTCTTAAAAAAGAACACCAGAGAAAGTGATATCCTCGCGAGATATGGAGGCGAGGAATTCATCATTCTGCTGCCCAACACAACAAGAGATGGCGCTGTAGCAGAGGCTGAGAGGATAAGGCACAGCATAAGTAACCACGAATTCAATGCCCTCGGGGGTAAGGAAACCTTAAAAGTAAGCCTTGGTGTTGCCACCATCCCCCATGAAGATATTAATACACCTGACGCTTTAATCTCATGTGCTGATAATGCACTCCTTCTGGCAAAAACCAGTGGAAGGGACCAGGTAGCAGTCTTTAATAAATAGACGGCAAGTTCGGTACGAATCTCTGACTGGTTGGTGTGAGGCCACAGAGGGTCGCCACTACAGTTATGAATATAATCACAACCCACATAAACGCAGATTTTGATGCACTTGCCTCAATGCTCGCAGCAAAAAAATTTTACCCCGATGCGCTGGTCGTATTCCCGGGCTCTCAGGAAAAGAGTGTAAGGGATTTTATATCTTCCCATCAAATACCCCTGGACATTAAAAAACTTAAGGACATCAACCTCGATGATATCAGGCTTTTAATACTTGTCGATACAAAAAACCCACACAGGATTGGCCGCTTTTCTGAAATCTTAGAAAGAAAGGGGTTGAAAATCCACATCTATGACCATCATCCTTTCACCGCTGATGACATACGGGGGCAGAAAGAGGTAGTCGAAAATATTGGTGCCACAGCAACCATCTTTACAGAGATGCTCAAACAGAAAAAAATAGCAATAACACCTATTGAGGCAACCATCCTGTGTTTAGGGGTTTATGAAGAAACAGGCTCCCTTACTTTTTCTTCCACAACTGAAAGGGACTTAATGGCAGCGGCATATTTACTCAAAAGGGGGGCAAATCTGAATATAGTCTCAAGCTTTATAACCAGAGAGTTGAGCAGTGATGAAATAGAACTCTTAAACGAGCTGATACAGTCTTCCAAAGACTATGTCATTCACGGAATAAGGGTAAAGGTTTCAAAGGCATCGAGGGAGCATTATTTAGGGGATATTGCTTATCTGGCACATAAACTAAGGGACATCGAAGACATCGATGCCCTTTTCCTCCTTGTCAGGATGGAGGATAGGATCCACATAATTGCAAGGAGCCGCATGCCAGAGGTGGACGCCGGAGAAATTGCCCAGAGCTTTGGCGGAGGAGGACACTCAACAGCATCTTCTGCAGTTATAGATGAACTCTCTCTGGAAACTGCTGAGGAAAAACTCCTGTTGGTTTTAAAACAGAAAATCAAACCTGAAAAAACTGCCCGCGACATTATGACCCGCCCTGTAAAGAGCATCCAGTGCAATAGCACTGTGAAAGATGCAGAGCAAATAATGACACAGTATGGTGTAAATGTCCTGCCTGTCATGAAGGGAGACTCTTTCTTTGGCCTGATATCAAGAGAGATAGTGGAAAAAGCCCTGTTTCATGGGTTTGCAAAAAACGAAGTTTATGAGTTTTCTACTACAGATTCCTTCACCGTGACACAGCAAACACCCATAAGAGAAATCGAATCACTAATGATAGAGCAGAATCAGAGATTTATGCCAGTGGTCGAAGGCGAAAGGATTGTAGGTGCTATAACGAGGACAGACCTCTTAAGGACCATTTATGAGGACCTGCTCAGAAAGAGCAGACTTGAGGGAGAACAACCGAGAGAAAAACCGTCCATGGGTAAAAACCTTACATCCCTCCTCGAGGAAAAATTTCCAGAAGAACTCCTCCGCATATTGAGACTCGCAGGAGAAGTTGCAGAAACCCTCGGGTTTTCTGCCTATGTAGTTGGTGGCTCTGTGAGGGACCTCCTGAGAGGAGAGGCAAACCTGGATATTGATATTGTCATCGAGGGTGATGGCATAACATTTGCCCAGGCCTTTGGAGAGAAACTTAATGCAAGGGTTAAGAGTCACAAGAGATTCGGCACTGCTGTTGTAATAACCCCGCATGCAGGAAAATTAGACATAGCCACGGCAAGGACTGAATACTACGAATTCCCTGGCGCCCTTCCAAAAGTAGAAATGTCTTCCATAAAAAAAGACCTCTACAGGCGGGATTTCACTATAAACACCCTCGCCTTAAAATTAAATCCGAGGGACTTTGGACAACTCTTAGATTTCTTCGGGGGACAGAGGGATTTGAGAGAAAAGGGTATAAGGGTCCTTCACAACCTGAGCTTCATCGAGGACCCGACAAGGGCCTTCAGGGCCATAAGGTTTTCAGAGAGGTTTGGCTTCAAAATAAGCAAACACACATTGACATTAATAAAAACCGCAGTAAAGATGAACCTGTTTGAAAAACTTTCAGGCTCAAGGCTCTATGACGAACTTAACCTCCTGTTTCTTGAGACAGAACCAACTAAGGCCATAAAGAGGCTGTCAGAGATGGACCTTCTTAAATTTATACACCCATATCTCTCATTGACAAAAGCCCTGATAGAGACCTTTGAATCCCTTCAGGAAACACTTACATGGTTTAACCTCCTGTTCTTTGAAGAAACCCCCAACAAAGGCCACCTCTTTCTCATGGCCCTCATCGAGGGGCTGAAGGCAAAAGATCAAGAAGATGCACTTCAAAGATTCTACGTCCCACCCAGGGAAAAGGAAAACATAATAGCAGGGCTGAGGCAGTCAAAAGAAGCACTGCGAACTCTGAAGGCAGAACCAAAAGGAATTTATTATACCTTACAGCCCCTTAGCCTTGAAGCCATCCTCTTTGCAATGGCAAAGGCAAAAGAGAAAGAGCAGAAAAAGGCCATATCCCTGTATCTAACTGAATTGAGAAAAATAAAAACAGCCATCACAGGAAAAGACCTGAGGCAGATGGGATACCCGCCAGGCCCGCTCTATAACAAAATACTGAAAGGAATCCTCGAGGCCAGACTTGAGGGGCAGATTAAAAGCAAAGAAGAAGAGATAAAGTTTGTAAGGGAAAAATTCCCGATTTAGAGTTTTTATCCCAAAATAGAGATAGGGAAGTAGTTTTACCCCGCTTTTTTAGTTCTATCTCTAATTTCATTACTGTCCGAAATATTATATAAACTTATTGATAATACACATTTTTATAAATCATGTTTAAAGACATTTTTGCGTCATTCCTGCGGAAGCAGGAATCCAGTAGTTTTTACTTTATTTTTCTGGATTCCCGCCTTCGCGGGAATGACATATAGTAGTAATTTCTTAGATTTTTAGCGGACACTACTGATTCTTAATAGAGAATCCTTATGCCTGCATAATAACAGCAGCCTTCGCTGTCGAGGTCATTGATAAACGACCTCTCATTGCCATCCTCAAAGAGGACCCTGACAAGGCAGAACCCCCCTGAAAGAAGCGAATGCTTCTCCTCCACAACCTCTCCAACACCCCATACAGAGTGCCTGATATGTTCCACCCTGTCCCCTACTCTCAGATAAAGCCTCTGCCTCATAATTAAATTATACGAGTTTAAAATAAAAAATCCTATTCCCAGCCACCCCTTTGATTAAAGAATAGTAAAACATGTTGTCCTTGTCAAAATAAAAGCTCAGAGGATAAAATAGATTATGTCTGAAATCTCCATCCTTCCAGAGTTCTTGATAAACAAAATCGCTGCCGGTGAGGTTATTGAGCGGCCAGCATCGGTGGTGAGGGAACTCATAGACAATTCTATTGATGCCTCTGCGAAAAAAATCTCTGTGGAAATACTCCATGGGGGGAAGCAACTAATAAGGGTAATTGATGACGGCGAAGGAATGGACAGAAAGAATGCCTCGCTCTGCTTTGAGAGGCATGCCACAAGCAAGATAAAATCAGAGGACGACCTTTTTAATATATTCACCCTCGGCTTCAGGGGCGAGGCCCTCCCTGCCATAGCATCTGTCTCAAAAGTTACCCTGATAACTTCACAGCCGGACTCTCCAAATGGCACAAAGATAGAAATCAGAATAGGGTATGAAAGGTTGATAACAGATGCCCCTGTATGGCGCGGGACATGTGTAGAGGTGAGGGATATATTTTACAACACACCTGCAAGACGGAAATTCCTCAAGAGCGTTTCCACAGAGCTGTCCCATATAATTGATGTTGTCACGCAGAAGGCCCTTTCATATCCGGAAATATCATTTTCCCTCATACATAACGGAAGGGACATAATTTCTGTCCCTGAGGCAGGCAGTCGCAGGGAGAGATTTATCCAGCTTTACGGCGAAGAATTATTCAATGAATTTTTTGATGCCTCTGAAGAAGGAGATGGAATAAAGCTCTATGGGTTTTTCTCATTCATAGAATTTGCAAGGGCAACCAGAAACTACCAGTATATATTCGTAAACAGGCGGGCTGTAAAAAATCCGACTGTAAGCCATGCTGTGTATAATGCTTACAGCGGTCTAATCCCTAAGGACAGGCACCCGGCATTTTTCCTCTTTCTCGACATTAATCCCAGGAAGGTAGATGTGAATGTTCACCCTGCAAAGCGTGAGGTCAGATTTGATTCTCCTGAAGAAATCCATAAATTGATAACATCTTCCCTCGATAAAAATCTTTCGAAAGGCTCTCCTGTGACAATGATGCAAGATACCCCGTCCTATGAATGGACTGAAACCAGAGGGCCTTTTGCTGTTCATGATTCAGGGCCTGTATTTGATTCAGCAGGTTTTCAAACAGACATCCTGACCTATGGGGCTGTTCCCCATGCACGGTATTTTTATATCGGGGAATCTTTTATTGCAGCAATCACAGAGGGCGGCCTCACAATCATTGACCAGCACGCAGCCCATGAGAGAATCCTTTATGAAAAATTTCTAAAAAAGACCAGCGTAGAAGTAGAAAACCTGCTTTTCCCGGCAAGGATAGAGCTACCAGTTAGGGAATACAATGTTATTATGGATAATAAAAAGCTCCTCCATGATTTTGGCCTTGATTTCGATGAATTCGGCCTGAACAATGTGATAGTTAGAGCCCTTCCCAGGGAACTCCTCAAAGCAGACATCAAAGGACTTTTATTAGACATAGCTTCAGGAATCCTCGAAGAGCAGGGAACCGGCAAAGAAAAACTCATACACACTACAGCCGCCAGACTTGCATGCCATAAAGCTGTGAGAGGCGATGAAGGGTTAAAACAGGACGAGATTACCCGGCTACTATCAGAACTTGAAAAAACAGAAATGCCTGACAGATGCCCTCATGGAAGACCCACGAGGATACACTTCAGCATCAGAGATTTAAGGAGACTTTTTAAGAGAGAATGAAGTCAGTTATTATAATCCTCGGCCCAACCTGTGTTGGTAAAACAGGCCTCTCCATCCTCCTCGCAAAGGCCCTTGACACAGAAATAATCAGTGCAGACTCCATGCAGATTTACCGACACATGGACATAGGGACTGCCAAACCATCTGCTACAGAGCTTAAAGAAGTAAAGCATCATCTGATTGATATTATGGATCCAACCGAATCTTTCAGCGCAGGTCTTTTCAGAGACATGGCTGTAAGGATTATTAATAACCTGCATGAGCGTGGCAAGATTCCAATAGTTGTCGGAGGAACAGGGCTGTATATAAGGACTTTAACAAGGGGACTCTTTGAAGGCCCATCAGCAGATTGGGCATTAAGGGAAAAACTTATAGAAGAAGAAAAAATCCATGGTACAGGCCATCTTTACGAACGCCTGAGAAAAATTGATCCTGCAGCCGCAGATAAGATTAATCCAGCAGACACAAGGAGGATAATCAGGGCCCTTGAGGTCTCACTTAAAGGTAAAAAGGCGATCTCAGAGCTTCAGCGCTCATTCACCGCTGCAGAGCCTTATGAATTCATAAAGATAGGACTCTACAGAGAAAGAAAAGAGCTTTACAGGATGATTGAGCAAAGGGTTGATGAGATGATGGAGAAAGGGCTGGTTGATGAGGTTAGGCAAGTCATAGAATTAATAGGGAAGGATTCCAGACTTCCTTCAATGCAGGCCCTCGGCTATAAAGAAATGTCTTTATACCTTTCCGCCACAGGCGGATCCGCCGAAGGCGGAAAAGGCAATATCAGCTCAGTTACGAGTCGCAACGACCTTCAGGATGCCATAAAAATTTTTAAAAAGCGCACCAAACTATTCGCAAAACGGCAATTCACATGGTTTAAAAAAGAGCCTGATATTTTCTGGGTAGGCATAACAGGGCTCACAGAGTCGGAAGAAATCCTTTCAAGGGTTATAAATAATATTGCAATCTTTAAGGAAATCTTTTATCTTAAAAATAAAAAAATCTGCGATTTGCTGAGTCAGAAAGGAGAAAGCCCATGAGCACCAAAAATCAGAACCTTCAGGATCTCTATCTCAATTATCTGAGGAAAGAGAAAATTCCAGTTGTTATTTATCTTTTAAACGGAGTGCGTCTGAAAGGACTCATAAAGGGCTTTGATAATTTTGTAGTCCTGATAAAAGAAGGCACCCAGCAGCTCGTCTACAAGCATGCAATCTCCACAATCGTCCCGGAGAAAGATGTTGATATAAAATTTGAGACCCCGCAGGAACAGTGATCCACAAAAATCCATTTCTCACCGTCGATATAATTATAGAAATAGCAGACGGGATAATCCTCATTAAAAGAAAAAATCCGCCTGAAGGCTGGGCCCTGCCTGGAGGATTTGTTGATTATGGAGAATCCCTCGAGGCAGCAGCAGTAAGAGAGGCAAAAGAAGAGACAGGCCTCGATATAAAACTGATAAGACAATTCCATACATATTCAGAACCAGATAGAGACCCGAGGCATCATACTGTAAGCACAGTATATATAGCCACTGCCTCAGGCAGGCCAGAGGCAGGCGATGATGCCAGAGAGATTGGGATTTTCAAGAAAGACTCTCTTCCTAAAATCATAGCCTTTGACCACAGAAAAATACTTGAGGACTATTTTGAGGGGAAATATTAATTAACCTTAATAAGCTTGCCCATGGCTTCGGCAATAATAGTTCCGTTTTCTGTGGTAGCCTTTGCCTCTGCCTCTAAAATCTTTTTTGTATCCCTGATTATATTTGCCTCGACTATTAATTTCTCTCCAACGTTAAGGGCCTTTTTAAGGCGGATTTCCATCATAGCTGTAACCGCAGGGATATTAAGGGCAAGGGCAAGCTTGACCATTGCCTCATCAAGCAGAGTTGCTATAATCCCGCCATGGACAATATTTAGATACCCCTGATGAACCTTCTGAGGGGTAAACTCAGTCTTTATGGTCTTTCCATCAAAGGAAAAATCAAGCCTGAGACCTATCGGATTCTTAGGCCCGCACACAAAGCAGTAACCATCATCAGCAAGCTTCATATGAAAATCTACCACAAAGCAATGACAACCTTCAAATCTTTTGGGAAACTGCTCCTTTGAACAAACTACCTCCTAAGAAATTTCTTCCCTTAGAGTTTTAAGGCAGGGGCATTAAAGTGCTTGACCCACATGCATATTTTAGGTTACCTTTCAAACAAATGAGGGCAAATCTTTTAATAAGTCCTGGCGTCTTAGAGCTGAGAGAAATCGAAACCCCACGACCCTCTGAGGGAGAGATTCTGATAAAAATAAAGGCTGCCCTTACCTGCGGCACTGACCTGAAGGCATTTAAAAGGGGACATCCCCTTATTCCAATGCCAGGGGTTTTCGGGCATGAGTTTTCAGGTGTAATTGCAGAGGTTGGCCTTCGTGTGAATGACTTCAAAAAAGGCATGGAGGTAATGGCAGTTCACAGCGCACCATGTGGAGAATGCCCATTCTGCAGGAAAGGCCTACACAACCTCTGTGAGAAAATTATGGATACAAAAATTCTCGGGGCCTTTGCAGAATACATATTGCTTCCGCCACACATCGTGAGACAGAATGTATTTCAAAAGCCAGATAGCCTCAGCTTTGAAGAGGCCGCATTCCTTGAGCCACTCTCATGCGTTGTGCATGGAATTAATTCTGTTTCTCTGTCAGGAGAAGACACGGCACTAATCATCGGCGCAGGTCCAATAGGACTTCTGCACATTATGCTTTTAAAGACAATGGGGCTAAGGGTAATTGTTCTCGGTAAGAGAAAAGAGCGGTTGAAAAAGGCGGCAGAGCAAGGGGCTGACCTCGTAATAGATGCAGATGAAGGGAATGCTGATAAAGCAATAAAAGATTTTACAAAGGGGCTGGGGGCAGACATTGTCTTTGAATGCACAGGACTTCCAGAGGTATGGGAGACATCTATATGGCTTGCACGAAAAGGCGGTACAGTTGTGCTCTTCGGTGGATGCAAAGAAGAAACCACTGTAGTGTATGATACGAAAAGGCTCCACTACGATGAAATGACCCTGAAGGGCATCTTTCACTACACGCCATCTGATGTTAAAAAAGCTTATAAGCTCCTGTGTGATGGAAGCATCAAAGTCAGGGGACTTATCTCAGACAGCTACCCGCTCGATAATCTCAAGACAGCCCTTGAACGCCTTATTCGAGGCGAGGGTATAAAGTATGCAATCATCCCCTGAATACATACCAGTAACGCCTGAACTCACAGGTGCGGTTTCCGCATCCTGTGGAGTGATTTGTTATAGCAGCATTACTTCTATTTTTTTAGAATATCTTCTGCTGTAAAAAAAGATACTTTACCTTTACGCTCCTTTGCCTCAAATTTTTTTATCTCGTCCAAATCCACGACATTTTCATACAACTCAAGCAATGATTTTTTAACTAACGCCGATTTATCCTCATGAAAATACTCGGCCAGTTTCTTTAGAATCTTTTCTTCATCTTTATTCAATCTAATGGATATTACTCCCATTTATCATATACCTCCTCTCTCTTGGCAATTGATATAACGTAATAGTTATTGTTCTCAATATAGAATATGGCTCTATATTTCCCTTTTCTAACGCGATAGTATGTCCTCTTTTCAGATGCCTTTAATTTTTTAATATCAAAAAGGCTGAGATCATGAGTCGTATCTAAAGCAATAAAAACGTTATTAAATCTTTCAAAAACATCTTTAGGTAAAGAACCTTTAGCAACTGACTTTTTAACGTTCTCTTCATAAACAACCATGATATATGTTTACAATGTATTACAGCATTTGTCAAGATGCACTGTGGTGGAATGTATTTTTTTAGCTATAACGACCTAAATCACCGAGAGGCGGGGCAGTTCCCCGCCGATTCGGTGAATTGATTCGTTATGTCCTGCCTTATTTCTTCTTCTTATTAATGGTTCTGGTGACATCCGGAAGTCTATCCATCTTATATATTTTGAAATTGGGAATTCTTGTTTAATATTTTTTAGATAGTTTTTCCTGGCAAGTAAAAACACGATGTCTTTATCTTCAATATTTATTTTTCTTTTCTTCATCTTAGTTCGTAATTTCGGAATCTCTTTAATGAGACGCTGGATGCCATTTGAATTACCTCTGACTTTGATAGGATCATCGCATATATCAATCAGGAATATCCCTTTTGACTGAAGCAGACGAAGAAGATTGTCATATTCTTCTTCAGTTGTTGGTCGTTTTTGAAAATAGTGACTGAAAATTGTGGCTGGTAAGCTTCTATCCTTTTGAATAGAAATCTTGTCTGACATCGCTTTTGGAACATAAAAATATGTCTTTCCAGAGGAGGGCGGAGCTGAGGTCTTTCATATTTTTTTAATCTCGGGCCAACAGCAAGAGCCAATCCACCGATAATCACTAAAATATATGAAACAATTTCACTTTTTGACCAAGCATCCATATTTTTTATTTTTCATTATTTATTATTATTTGTTGTCTAACAATTACTATACGAACTACCGTATTTTCCGAAAACTGGTTAAAATGTAGCACAGCTTGAAGATTTTTTAAAGAGGAAAAGTTGCATAAAATCAATTATGAGGCATTCCAACAATTTCGTCTTTTGTGGTAATATGGACTAAAAGCGAAAGGTTATAAATCATGGCAAAGTCTACTCGGGCATAAGAATGTAGAGACGACCATGATTTACACCCATGTCCTGCGCGATATGAAAAATGCGCCGCAAAGCCCGCTTGATGTGCTTTATGGAGAGAGCAAATGAAAGTAGCAAAGCTTTATAGCTTCACCGATATACGAATAGAAGATATCCCCATTCCGCAGATCGGCCCTCGTGATGCACTTATAAAGACAAAGGCCTGTGGCATCTGCTCAGGGGATGTGATGCCATGGTATATAGAAAAGAAGGCGCCCCTCGTGTTAGGCCACGAGCCAGTGGGTGAGATTGTAGAATTAGGCTCGTCACTTGTCACTCGTCACTCGTCACTTTCTGTTGGTGACATGGTATTTGTTCACCATCATGCGCCGTGCCTAAACTTAAAATCCTGTAGATATTGCAAGCGTGGCGATTATGTCCAGTGTGATACATGGCGGGACACGAGGATAATCCCAGGCGGCATCTCTGAATACATACTCATACCTGAGATAAATCTAAGAAACGATACGCTGATACTTCCAGAAGATATAGACTATGAAGATGGGACATTGATTGAGCCAACTGCATGTGTTGTTAAATCTTTAAAGAGGGCGTCCATAAAAAAGGGTGACACCATACTTGTCATCGGGCTCGGCGTTATGGGACAGATGCATATACTACTTGCCAGGGAATTCGGCATAGAAAAAATAATCGGCGCTGATATGGTACCATTCAGGCTGAATAAGGCACTGGAGTTTGGCGCTGATTATGTCATAGATGTCTCTAAAGAAAATCTCATAGAGAGAGCGAAGGACTTGACCGATGGTTTTATGGCAGATGTTGTGATTGTTGGCCCAAACAGTGTGGAGGCTGTGAAACAGGGGATAGAGGCTGTTTCAAAGGGTGGGACAGTGATTTTGTTTACACCTGTAAAGCCAGGGGAAAATCTTACAATAGACCCTAACCACCTGTATTTCAGGGATATAAATATAGTCACAAGTTACTCATGCGGCCCTACAGATACAAGGGAATCGCTCAGGTTCATATCAGAAGGTGTTGTGGGGGCTGAAAAGTTAATCACCCACAGGTTCCCTGTTGAAAAGACAGCAGAGGCATTCAAGCTCACTTCTCGGGCGAGTGATGCACTTAAAAGTATTATTGCTTTCGATTAATTAACGGAGGTCTTTAAATGCCTAAAAAGGAAAAAGCCCCAATATCATGTGATTGGAAGATGAGGTCTACAACCAGCAGAGGAAAGAAGGCACACATAAAAAATAAAAGCAAACTCTGCAAACACAGGGGCAATTTCACATGGCAGGGCATAAAGACAGAAAAATATAAGCCAGAGGCTGGGAATTGGGCAGCTATTGTAAGGCGAGTTATAATCGGCAATTACGGCGAATCTGCAAAATTTCACCTGAGATACTTTGAGATTGCTCCAGGAGGCCAGAGCAGCTTTGAAAAACACAGGCATGAGCATGTGGTAGTAGTAATCAGGGGCAATGGAAAAGTATTTTTAAACAAAAAACATCACAAGCTAAGTTTTCTCGACATTGTCTATATATCGCCCAATACGCCTCATCAGCTTCTGAACCCTTTTAACGAGCCATTTGGATTTCTCTGCGCCGTACCTGCAAAAAGAGATAGACCGATTGCCCTGTAAATTGTAACCATACACCCATGCTACATTATCTGGTGCCACTTTTCTTTTTAACAGGAGAATAAAAATTCTCAGCAGGAGGAGTCCCTCTAAAATTTCTTGAAAGCGAAATATTCTCAATCGAGCTACTTTTCTTTCTCCTATTATAGGATGCCAGAAGGCATACTGTTGTCTCATTCAGTTTCCCATCGTCCATCTCTTTTGTAAGATGATCTATTGCTGCCCGTATGGTATAAGATTCCTTTCTATATGGCCTCTCTGAGATAAGGGCATCATAGATATCACTTGTAGTAACTATCTCGACAATGGGATGCGACTCCTTAATCCCCCTCGGATAGCCTGAACCATCGATCTTTTCATGATGTTCAAATGCAACCTTATTATTCAATGAATCAACAGTCCCCTGATAATATATAAGCAAAAGATAACCAACAGTTGAATGTTCAGATATAAAGTCATTCTCAGCAACAGTCAGAAAATTGGTCTTTTGCATGACGTGGAGGGGCACTCTTATCTTTCCAAAATCGTGTGTAAATGCTGCTTCTGCAGCATTAAATATCTCATTGGCATTTGAATAGATATCCAATGCCATTCTTACTGTTAAGGCTGTGGTAAGGATGACATGCCTATAGGTGTAAAAATCCCTCTCCTTCATTAAATCAAACTCTTCAAAGAGGATGGGCTGAAGGCTTATACCCCCAATGACCTTTAGCACCTCATCCTTTACACCTTCAGGATCAAATATAAATTGGTAGTTTTTGTAATTTAAGAATTCCTTCAGGTCACTAAACATGGTTGTCTCACTAACTAATTTTTTTACCTCCTTTTTGAACCTGCAAGAATCTGCCAGTAAATGGAGATAGCCTTCTGTTAATACATCGCCTGCCTTTGCAACCCGATTACCATGAATATCATGTATATCGTGTTTGATTGTAAGGTATGTACCTGTTTCATTCATTGTGTCACCCTATTTAAAAATCAGGCTTCCGGAGAACTTTTCAGATACGCCAGAACTGCATCTTTAAATCTTTCAAAATCTCCGAGATGCTTTTTCAGGATAACAACTACAATCTCAGCATCCACCTCTTCATACTGATGGATAACAACATTCCTGAACTTGGCCATTTTTTCCATGATGGTAAATAGCTCTGGAACAATAATATTGTTCTCGAACAAGACCTTAAATGTATCAGCATAACTCGTGGGAGATCTCATACCTCTATCAGAGACAATGTGATTAGCAATGTCTGCACAGGTCTCTATCATTATCTGGAGAGTCCTTTCAACAATACGCTGGGTTTTCCAGTCTGCCTTATAGGCCTGGAGTGTTATATTAGAAAACTCTCTTATCTGCTTCTGATATATTTCGAGTTCTGAAATCTTTCTAAGGACAACAGCCTTATCTACCAACTCCATACCTCCTTGCAAAGAAGGCATCCTCTTTTACTTTAAAATCAAAAAATTCCCTCAATGTTATTGATTCATAGGCATGGCGAATTGGTGGCTCCTTATCTACAAGGGTCTGTTTCTTTTGCAAAATCCTTCCTGTAAGGCTGATAGGGGCTGTATTAAGTATTATAAGGTCAAGTTCGCTTGTCCCAAGGGCATCTGTAAGTTTATCGAAAAGCTGAAGTTTGTATTCGACAAGATTGCTCGTGTCTCTTAGATAAACAGCGATATCGATATCAGAAAGAGGTTTGGCGTCACCTTCAGCAAGCCCACCAAAGATGTATACAAAAATAACATTGTCATCTTTAACAAGAATCTTTTTCCCCTCAAGGATTCTTGACAGGATATCTGCTGGCAATCTTTCAAATTTTATCATGTCTAATTATCACTTAAGGCTATGGGGTTGTCAACCTCAGCCTCATATTACACTCCCCCCCTTTCACAATCAAGACATTAATGTTAATATATATAACAAATTATGAGTAAAATTGTTAAAAAAGCAATATTTCCAGCAGCAGGGCTTGGCACGCGTTTTCTGCCTGCCACAAAGGCATCACCAAAAGAGATGCTGCCAATCGTGGACAAGCCAATGATACAGTATGCGGTTGAAGAGGCAGAGAAATGCGGCATAGAGGAATTCATAATAATCACAGGCAAATATAAAAGGGCAATAGAAGACCACTTTGACTCTGCCATGGAACTTGAGGAAGACCTCAGAAAAAAGGGCAAAAAGGCCCTCCTCGATGAAATCCAGAGGCTGAACCACCTGCAGTTTGCATATATAAGGCAACGGGCACCACTCGGCCTGGGCCATGCAATACTCTGCTCAAAACCATTTGTAAAGGATGAGCCTTTTGCCGTTATTCTGAGTGATGACATAATAGACCCTGATTGTGACCTCTTAGGAGATATGTTGAGGCTTTACAGTATTTACCAATCTCCAATACTTGCCCTTGAGGCCGTGCCAGAAGATGAGATCCATCGCTACGGCATTATAAAGGGAAAAGAGATTGAAAAGGATCTATTCAAAATTTCTGACCTCATTGAAAAGCCAAGGCCGTCAGATGCACCTTCGAATATTGCAATCATTGGCCGCTATATCCTTACCCCTGATATATTCAACACTATTGAGGCTACTGATACAGGGAAAGGCGGAGAGATCCAGCTAACAGATGCCCTTAAGGCTCTCCTCAAAAAAAGGGCCATCTACGGCTATCTCTTTAGAGGAAAACGTTATGATGCAGGCGACAAGTTCGGATACCTTCAGGCCACCGTTGAATTAGCATTAAAAAACCACCAGGTTAACAGCCGGTTCAGAGAGTATCTGGTATCTTTAATAACGATGTCCAAAAAGGAGACATAATGGCATTTGAGATAAAAGAAGAGCACGAAATAGAAATCCCGGATAAACTGCCAATTCTGCCTGTCAGGGACATAGTGATATTTCCTTACATGATTCTCCCGTTATTTGTCGGCAGGGAAATGTCCATCAAAGCCATTGAGCATGCCCTTGCCGGCAACCGCATGGTAATGCTCCTGACCCAGAGAGATTTGAATGTAGAAACCCCTACCAAAGATGACCTTTACACCACAGGTACAGTGGGGATGATAATGAGGATGCTCAAGCTTCCTGACGGAAGGATAAAAATCCTTGTGCAGGGACTTGCAAAGGCAAGGGTATTGAAATTTACTCAGACAGAGCCTTTCTATGTAGGTCAGATACAGAAGATTGTTGACCCGAAGATTCCTGAGCTGACCCTTGAGATCGAGGCCCTTATGCGTAATGTAAAAGAACAGCTCGATAAATTAGTATCCCTCGGCAAGGCAATACTGCCAGACATAATGGTTGTCGTAGAAAATGTCGACGAGCCAGGCAGACTCGCTGATTTAGTAGCATCCAACCTCGGCCTTAAGTCTGAACAGGCCCAGGAGATAATTGAAATAACAGACCCTGTAGTGAGGCTTAGCAGAATAAGCGAGATCCTGAACAGGGAAGTAGAGCTGCTCCTTGTGCAACAAAAGATTCAATCCGAGGCCAAAGGTGAGATAGACAAGACCCAGAGGGAGTATTTTCTCAGGGAACAGTTAAAGGCCATACAAAAAGAGCTTGGAGAGATAGATGAAAGGGCAGAAGAAATTCAGGAGATGAAGAAAAAGATACAAGAGGCAAAGATGCCTGAAAAGGTGGAGAAAGAGGCCAATAAACAACTCAAGCGGCTCGAGAAGATGCATCCTGATAGTGCAGAGGCCGGCACAATAAGAACCTATGTAGACTGGCTTATAGAGCTACCATGGGCAAAGAGTACTCAGGACAATCTTGATTTAAAGGCTGCAAAAAAAGTCCTTGATGAGGACCACTATGACCTTGAGCGTGTAAAGGAAAGGATACTCGAATATTTAGGAGTCAGGAAGCTCAAAGAGAAAATGAAGGGCCCGATCCTCTGCTTCATTGGCCCGCCAGGTGTTGGAAAAACTTCTCTTGGAAAATCCATTGCACGGGCACTCGGAAGGGAGTTTGCCAGGATGTCCCTTGGAGGGATGAGGGATGAGGCAGAAATAAGAGGGCACAGGAGGACTTATGTCGGCGCCCTTCCAGGCAGAATAATCCAGGGCATAAAAACAGCAAACACCAACAACCCTGTATTTATGTTAGATGAGGTAGACAAGATTGGCATGGACTTCAGGGGGGACCCTGCCTCAGCACTCCTGGAGGTTTTAGATCCAGAGCAGAATTCTTCTTTTACAGACCATTACCTCGGGGTTCCTTTTGATTTGAGTAATGTAATGTTCATAACGACAGGCAATCTGATTGACCCTATTCCTTCACCCCTGAGGGACAGGATGGAGATAATAACACTCGCAGGCTACACTGCAGAGGAAAAACTCGGTATAGCAAAGAACTACCTTATTCCGAAACAATTGAAGGAACACGGCATTACGGAAAAGAACCTCAAAATAAACGATGAGGCCGTGCTCCAGCTTATCTCCCAGTATACACGAGAGGCAGGGGTAAGAAATTTAGAGCGCGAGATAGCCAACATCTTTAGAAAGGTTGCAAGGAAAATCGCTGAGGGCAAGGACAAGCTCTACAGGATACTCCCCAGGAACCTGGATAAATATCTTGGTGTGCCAAAATTTCTCCCAGAAGAGGAAATGGAAAAGGATGAAGTCGGAGTCGCAACAGGCCTTGCATGGACAGAGGCAGGAGGCGACATAATCTACATAGAAGCTACCACCATGAAAGGTAAAGGCCATCTCACCCTTACAGGCCATTTAGGAGATGTGATGAAAGAGTCAGCCCAGGCAGCCCTGAGTTATATACGCTCAAGGTCAAAAACCCTCGGCATTAATGAAGAGATTTTTTCAAAAAATGATATCCACGTCCATGTGCCTGCCGGGGCAATACCAAAAGACGGGCCATCAGCCGGCATCACCATGGCCACTGCCCTCGCATCTGCCATCATAGGCAGACCTGTAAACAAAAACATTGCAATGACAGGTGAGGTTACTCTGAGGGGAAGGGTACTTCCCATAGGAGGGTTAAAAGAAAAGACTTTAGCTGCAAGGCGAATGGGTATTAAAAAAGTAATAATACCAAAGAGGAACAAGAAAGATCTCGAGGATCTACCTAAATACATAAAAAAGGATATGGAGTTTATCTTTGCAGAGACAATGGACGATGTGCTCGATGTCGCACTTAAAAACGGCAAGTTACGTCGCCACCAATCCTCAAAAGCAAATACGAGAAACAGGAAGTGAGAAATTAGTTTTAAATGAAGCTCTCAGAGCTTGGCGAGTTCGGCCTTATAAGAAGGCTAAAAAAGTCGCTGCAAAAGATTTCCCCTCAGGTGCTTGAAGGCATAGGAGATGATGCAGCAGCCCTCAGGCCTTCAAAGAAAAAGCTCCTCATTACAACTGACATGCTCCTTGAGGGCATCCATTTTGACCTCAGGTTTTACACCCTTTTGCAGCTCGGCTATAAGACCCTCGCAGTAAACATAAGCGATATCAGCGCAATGGGAGGCACTCCAAAGTATTTTCTCCTGGGTCTTGGCATCCCTGGTGGTTACACCTCTCAGGCTATAGATGAACTTTATTCAGGGATTAAGACATTAGCAGAAAAACACAAAATAGAGATAATCGGAGGGGACACATGCGCATCAAAACATGGGTTAATACTGAGCGGAACTCTCCTCGGCGAGACCGATACAGTTATAAAACGCTCAGGAGCGAGGGCAGGAGATAGCATCTTTGTAACCGGCACCCTCGGAGACTCTGCAATGGGGCTTATACTCTTAAAAAGACTGAAAAGACCTGTTAAAATGCAAAATGAAAAATGCAAAATGAAAAATTTAAATTTTAAGATTTACCATTCACAACTTTCCCTTTATAATGTTCTTCCCCTTTTAAAGAGACATCTAATGCCTGAGCCAAGATTCCTGAAAACAACAACAGGCATAACAGCCATGATAGATATAAGCGATGGCCTTCTTATAGACCTCTGCCACATATGTGAGGAGAGCAATGTAGGAGCAAAGATTTATCTCAATAAAATACCCATCTCCAAAGAGCTTTTATCAGCCTCAAAACTGATGAAGATAAATCCGATAGAGCTTGCCCTGAAAGGCGGAGAGGATTACGAGCTTCTTTTCACAGCTCCTGCCGGGTCAAAGGTCAATGGGACTCTGATTGGAGAAATAACTAATAAAGGCAGAGTCATGGTGGATGCATCAGGCAAGGAGACACCATTCAGGCCTGAAGGCTATGAACATTTTAAAAAGTCCAAATGACAAAGTTCAAATTTCAAATATTTGACATTTGGATTTTGAACTTCCTTTGGCATTTGGATTTTGGAATTTGGATTTAATTATTTACCACAACAATTCGTGATGAGCTGATTTTTAAGGCAATGGGATTTAAAGCTAAACTAAGAGAAATTATTCGCATAAAAGACACTCCTCACCGTATTGCGATCTCTTTTGCAATGGGCATCTTTATTGGTATGTCTCCTTTTTTTGGTTTTCACACCATTGGAGCTTTTGCCCTCGCGTGGCTCTTACGTCTTAACAAATTTGCTGCAGTTGTTGGGGTATACATTACAAACCCCCTGACCATCATTCCGATTTATACCTTCAGTCTTTGGTTCGGGGCTAAATTAACCGGTATGGAAGAAATCCTCCCGGATATTGACTGGAATCAGATGACCTTTATATATCTTCTGGATAAACTGAGCCCGTTAATCCTGCCATTTTTTGTAGGGACAACAGTCCTCGGCCTTATATCTGCTGCAGCGAGTTATTATATAATTCATAAGGCAGTGACAAATTATTCAAAGAATCGGCCTACGGAGAACTCCGACAAATGAAAAAAGCTTTTTTAATAAACCTCGGCTGCCCAAAAAATCAGGTAGACGGAGAACACCTCCTATCAGGGCTTCAGCAGAACGACATTTATCTCTCTTCTGAGCCTGAAGATGCCGATGTAATTCTCGTTAATACCTGTTCTTTTATTGAAGATGCAAAAAGAGAATCCATTGAGACAATTTTTGAGGCATCGAAATTCAATAAAAAACTTGTGGTCTTTGGCTGCCTTCCTGAACGTTATATGAAAGAACTAAAGCAGGAACTCTCAGAGGTTAACGCCTTCTTCGGCGTCGGAGAAGAAAGAAAAATTATTGAATATCTAACAGACGGAGCAGACAAAAAATCATTTAACGCCAGAGTAGCAAGACCAAGGCTTGACCATCAGCATTATGCATACTTAAAGATTGCAGAGGGCTGTAATAATGCCTGCACTTACTGTGTCATTCCATCAATCAGGGGGCCTTACAAAAGCATAGCCTCCGAAGAACTTTTAAAAGAAGCACATTCCCTTATAAGCGATGGCGTTAAAGAATTAATCCTCGTTGCCCAGGACACAACAAATTACGGCATAGACCTTCCCGATATTCGGGACAAAAATGCCCTTCCAGAACTTATAAAAAACCTCTGTAGTATCAATGGGCTTCAGTGGCTGAGACTGCTCTATACCTATCCATCACAGATAAGTGATGAGCTAATTAATACAATGGCTCGTGAGGAAAAAGTCTGTAAATATTTAGACATTCCCCTTCAGCACAGTAGTCCAGAGATACTTAAAAAAATGGGAAGAAAAGGAAGCGGGAAAGAATACCTAAAGCTTATTGAAAAGATACGGAAAAGGGTATCTGATATAGTGTTGCGGACATCCCTGATAGTTGGGTTTCCTGGCGAAACAGAAAATGATTTCAAAGAGCTCCTAAAATTCGTAAAAGAGGCTGAATTTGAAAGGCTTGGGGTCTTTGCCTATTCAAAGGAAGAGGGCACAGCAGCCTCAAGAATGAAGAACCATATCCCGGGGAAAATCAAAGAGGAAAGAAGAGAAGAGCTTATGGCCCTTCAGGCCGATATATCTTACAGGAAAAATATTTCAATGATAGGGAAAACTGAAAAGGTCTTAATAGATGAAATCCTCCCCTCCCCCATCCCCCTCCCTTTGAGGGAGGGGGCGAGGGGGAGGGTGAATGGAGATGTCTTCATCGGCAGGTATAAGGGACAGGCACCTGAGATAGATGGGGTAACCCTGATTGAGTTACCAGTAACCGCTGACCAGTTTTCAGTAATGAGCTTGTCGAATTATAATTTAAAAAAAGGAGACATTGTTGATGTTAAAATTAAAGAAGCCCGGACCTATGACCTCATAGGAGAGATCACCCCAAAATAGAGATAGAACCAAGGAAATGTAGTAAAACTAATAAAAAGGATAGGGAAGGCTGGTGAAGAATTTTTATACGACACCTTAAATAAAAAGAACATTATGGAATTGGTAAAAACTTTGAAATTAAAAAGGATAAAACAAGATATAAATAATCTGTCGATTATAAAAATTCTGAGACAGCCTTCCCTATCGACACTTTGGAGAAATAATTGACCGCTAATAAACTAACGCCTCTACATGTCCTATTATTTATTGCCACAATTGCCACAACCCTCCTTGCAGGCGCTGTCCAGAACGAGCCGAATGGACTCGCAGAACCACTAAAGGCACTCCTGTCTGTAATCAAAGAACCACAGAAGATATTATCTGGAATTCCATTCGCTTTATCTCTACTGATTATTTTACTTGCCCATGAGCTTGCCCATTACTTCACATCAAAAAGGCACGCAATACCTGCCACCCTGCCCTATTTTATACCTGCCCCAAATATTATCGGCACCTTTGGAGCTATTATAAAAATGAAGCCTCCTGTCATGGACAGGCGCTCGTTGATTGATATCGGCGCATCAGGCCCACTGTCAGGATTCCTTATTTCAATAATTGCTGTAATTGTGGGCCTGAACTTCTCAGAACCAGCAGGCGAAGAATTAAGCAAAGGAGAATTTGTCCTTGGCCCTTCGTTTATTTTTTATTTCCTGGTCAAATTAATCCTCGGCCCTGGGTCCTTTCCTGTCAGCCTTCATCCAGTTGCCTTTGCAGGCTGGGTTGGCCTCCTTATCACATCCCTGAATCTCTTTCCAATAGGCCAGCTTGACGGCGGTCATATTGCATACGCCCTTTTTGGAGAAAGGCACAGATGGGTCTCTATCAGTATGATACCCCTGCTGTTTCTTCTCGGTCTTATATTCTGGCCGGGCTGGCTGATGTGGGCTCTTTTGATGTTTATTCTCGGCCTCGAACACCCACCTGTCGTCCATCCCGAAATACCACTCGATAGAAAGAGAAGGCTTATCGGCTATCTGGCACTTGCAGTCTTCATCCTCACCTTTGCCCCAATACCATTTGGCGAGATATAGGAAAGTAGGACTAAAAAATGTAATAAAACCTGTACAGGTCTTATATGACCTATTAGACCTATATTTTGAGGAAATAATTTTATTCCTTAAAAGGCAATCCCATATCCATCACCTTTCTGAAGCTCTTTCGATGTATGGGGCATGGGCCATGAAGACGCAGGCACTCAATGTGTTGTCTCGTTGAATATCCTTTGTGCTCCATAAAATTGTAAAGCGGGTATTTCTCATGATAGGCCCTCATCAGGCTATCCCTGACAACCTTTGCAATTATTGATGCGGCTGCAATTGAGGCGCTCACGCTCTCGCCCTTAATGATAGATTTCTGCGGGATGGAGACATCCTGGAGCCTTACAGCATCTATCAAAAGTATATCTGGCTTTCTATTTAACTCTTTTATTGCCATTTCCATAGCAAGCTTTGTGGCCCTGAGGATATTTGTACCGTCTATGATATCTGACTCTACAATGCCGACACCTATATCAAGGCTTCCGCACAGAATATCCCAGAAAAGCCTCTCACGCTCATCCTCTAAAACTTTTTTTGAATCCCTGAGACCATCAATGGCGAGTTTCCCTGGAAGTATTACAGCAGCAGCAACAACAGGCCCGGCAAGCGGGCCTCTTCCTGCCTCATCAAGACCGGCTATAAGGGGATAATTTTTGCGTATTTCTTCATCGTATGAGAATATTGAATTTATGCCTTTTTTTTGGCCCAAGGGTATGATAAATAAAACCGATTACTGCTGATAATATTCTTTCTCTTTTATCCTCGCTGCCTTGCCCTTCTTGCCGCGCAGATAATAAAGTTTTGCCCTCCTTACATCTCCCTGCTTAACAACCTCAATCCTTTCTATCATTGGGGAATGGAGAGGGAAAATCCTCTCAACACCAATACCGTAAGATACCTTCCTTACAGTGAATGTCTCACGGGTATTGCTTCCGCTCCTGGCAATGACAACACCTTCATACGCCTGTAGCCTCTCCTTATCACCTTCGATAACCTTCAGATCTACCCTGACAGTGTCCCCTATCCTGAAAGCAGGGATTTCCTTTTTGAAGCCCTCCTCCAGGGTTTTTATAGCATTCATCTTATTACTCCTCCTCTATCTCTGAAATCAGTTTTTTATCCTCATCTGTAAGTTGAATCTTCTCAAAGAGGTCAGGCCGTATCCGCATTGTCTTTTTCAATGCCTCTCTCCTCCTCCAGAGCCATATCTCTTTATGGTTCCCTGAAACAAGCACCTCTGGCACTTTAAGACCATGAAACTCTCTGGGCCTTGTATAGTGCGGATAATCCAGCAGTCCCCACGAAAAAGATTCTTCCTCTGCCGACCTTTCGTCTCCAAGCGCTCCAGGGATTAACCTGACAGAGGCATCAATTATAACAAGGGCTGCCAGCTCACCGCCAGTAATTACATAGTCGCCTATTGAGACTTCATCATCTACAAGGGCAATCTTTACCCTTTCGTCAATCCCCTCATAGCGGCCGCATATAAAAACAATCCTCCTCTTTTCTTTTGAGAATTCCTCAGCCATCCTCTGGTCAAAAGGCCTTCCCTGCGGACTGAGGAGGACAACCCGTATCGGCTCCCCATTGGACTTAATAAAATCCACTGCCCTGAATACAGGCTCGGGTTTAAGCACCATACCAGCCCCACCCCCGAAGGGGTAGTCATCTACAGTCTTATGCCTGTCCTGGGCAAAATCCCTTATATTATGAATCCTGATATCAAGGATGTCTTTCTGCCTTGCCCTCTTTAAAATGCTCTCTCCGAGATATGCCTCTATAATATCTGGAAAGAGGGTCAGGACATCACACTTCATTTCATTCTAAAAGACCAGCCATAGGGTGAATTATAATCAGCTTTTCTGCCAGATCTATTTTTTTCACCACATCCTTTAAAAAAGGAATGAGATATTCTTTTTCCCCCTTCACTACAAAGACATCATTGCTTCCAGTTGACAATATGTCCTCAACAATGCCGAGGGGCCTGCCCTCATCAGTAACTACCCTCAGACCTTTTATCTGAAAAGTGTAATACTTTCCCTCGGGTAGCAGTGGTAATTCATTCTTAGGAACTGCTAAAAAGTATCCTCTCAGGGCTGCTGCCTTTTCAGGGGAATTGCACCCAGCAAGACTAAGGAGAACCAACCCTTTCTGCTGTCTCAACACAGTTACTCCCCTTAGTTCTCTCTTACCATCTGGCGAAACTATATAAACCCTGTCGAGTTTCTTAAATCTTTCAGGGTTATCAGAAAGGGGAAGGACTTTTATCTCTCCACAGGTCCCCCATTCTTTGAGGACTTTGCCGATTACAACAATGTCCTCCAAATACTATTCTAATATTTCAAGGACGCAGCGCTTGCCAATTTTGGTGCCAGCAGCACCTATAATGGTTCTCATGGCCCTTGCTGTCTTGCCCTGTTTGCCTATTACCTTTCCAAGGTCACTTGAGGAAACCCTCAGCTCATAAACAGAAGTCCTTTCTCCATCCACTTCGTTCACAGAGACTTCCTCTGGCTTATCTACCAGAGCCTTAGCCATCATCTCAATCAGATCTTTCATCTCCACCTCCATAAGAATTCGGGCTATTTTACAGGCCCGCCCTTTTTAAGAGTTTCCTGGCAATAGAAGTCGGTTGTGCGCCACGCTCAAGCCAGATTTTAGCCTTCTCTGTATTAATCTTGACCTCTGAAGGATCTTTCAGAGGGTCATAGGTGCCGAGAATCTCAAGAAAAGGGCCGTCCCTCCTTGCCCTCGAATCAGCTGCAATTACCCTGTAAAAAGGCCTTTTATTTGTTCCAATTCTTGTCAACCTTATCTTGACCAAAAAAATCACCTCCTCTGAACCTCGATCGCGAATCCTTAATTAAATCCTGAATTGTGGGAGTCTGAACCCCTTACCTTCCTTAAACATCTTTAGCATCTTCCTCATTTCAAGATACTGTTTAAGAAGCCTGTTTACATCAGGCACCGACGTGCCGCTTCCAGAGGCAATTCGCCTCCTCCTGCTGCCGTCAATTATAGCATAATTTTCCCTTTCCTGCCTGGTCATAGAGTTTATAATCGCCTCGATTTTAATAAACTCCTTATCATCAACTTTCAGTCCTTTGATATGCTTGCCAATGCCTGGAATCATGCCGAGTATGCTCTCAAGTGAGCCCATTTTCTTCATCTGTTTGATTTGATTCTTGAGGTCATCAAAAGTAAAACTGTCCTCTTTCAGTTTCTTCTGCAGTTTCAGGGCCTCTTCCATATCAATAGCCTCCTGGGCCTTTTCAATAAGGCTGAGGACATCTCCCATGCCGAGGATTCTACTGGCCATCCTGTCAGGATGAAAGGGTTCAAGGAGGTCTAATTTTTCACCAACACCCAGGAACTTTATAGGTTTACCTGTAACTGAGACAATGGAAAGGGCAGCGCCACCCCTCGCATCACCATCCATCTTCGTAAGAATAACACCGTCAATTGAAAGCCTTTCATTAAAGGCATTTGCAATATTCACAGCATCCTGCCCTGTCATTGCATCAGCTACTAAAAGTAATTCCTTTGGCATTACCTTTTCTTTTATCTGATCAAGCTCTTTCATCAGAGGTTCATCTATATGTAATCGTCCGGCTGTATCGAGGATTACCACATCTCTTCCTTCTAACCTGGCCTTTTGAAGGGCATCAGCACAAACCCTTACAGGGTTATCTCCGCTTTTTGAAGCGTAAACCGGGATACCTATCTGTGCACCGAGGGTAACAAGCTGCTCTATAGCCGCAGGCCTTGCAGTATCAGCAGCAACAAGAACTGGCATCCTTCCGTCTTTTTTAAAACCCTTTGCGAGTTTTGCAGCAGTTGTGGTTTTGCCAGAGCCATGAAGGCCAACGAGCATAATAACAGTTGGTGGCTCTGAAGCAAGGTGAATCCTGCTATGGCTACCTCCCATGAGGCTGCATAGCTCGTCATAAACTATTTTTACAACCTGCTGTCCTGGAGTCAGGCTATCCAATACCTCTTTTCCGACAGCCCTCGCCTTTACCTTCTCAATAAAGTCTTTGACAACCCTGAAGTTGACATCTGCCTCAAGCAAGGCCATCCTGACTTCCTTGAGGGCTGAAACAACATCCTCTTCTTTGAGCAGGCCCCGGCCCCTGAGTTTTTTAAATATCCCTTCTAATCTTTCTGAAAGAGCCCCAAACATTTTACTCCATCACTCCATTACTCCATTTCTATAAAAGTTCCTTGATTTTCCCTTCTAATTCTGTTTCCAATGACCGCGAAACGCCGTCAATGCGATCAGCAATTTTTCCATCCCTGTCTAAAATGAACATCGAAGGTATGCCACTTACTCCATAAAGTTTTGCAGTAGCCTTCCCAGCCATAAGCAATGGATAATCTATCTTATATCGGCCTTTGAATGTCTTCACAACAGAGGGTTTATTGTCTAAAGAAAGCCCGAGAATGATAAAGCCATTATCCTTGTGCTTTTTATAAATGTTGTTAAGTGCCGGGACAGAATCTTCACATGGAGGACACCATGTTGCCCAGAAGTCTATGAGAACAACCTTCCCCCTGTATTCAGAAAGGCTTATATCATGCCCATCTATGGACTTCAGCGTAAAATCAGGGGCAATATCTCCAACACCTTTGCCCTTCTCCATAGAACAGCCAGTAAACAGGCCAAGCACAATTAAAATAAAAATAATGCCTTTCTTTCTCATTTCCCCTCTAAAAACTCTCCTCTATATACTTTTCAGCGGCTACTGCAGCGGTCGCTCCATCTCCAACAGCAGTTGCTATCTGCTTTAAGAGTTTAGCCCGCACATCGCCTGCAGCAAAGACTCCGGGGACAGAAGTTGTCATCCTGTCATCGGTAATAATATATCCATCCCTGTCCATGTTTATAAGTCCCTTTAAGAATTCTGTGTTCGGATTATAACCAACATAGATAAAAACGCCCTGGACATAAAGTTTTGTCTTCTGCCCTGTTTTCACATCCTTCAGGCTTATTGAGTCAACTGTATCATCGCCTTCTATTTTCTCCACTACCGAGTTCCAGATAAATTTAATCTTCTGATTTGCCATAGCCCTTTCCTGGATTATCTTTGTAGCCCTGAGTTTATCTCTCCTGTGTACTATATAGACCTCTGAGGCAAACCTGGTCAGGAAAATCGCCTCTTCAACTGCTGCATCGCCGCCGCCTATCACAGCAATCTTCTTACCCTTGAAAAAAGCTCCATCACAGGTGGCACAGTATGAGACCCCCTTTCCGCGGTATTTCTCTTCTCCATCGATATTCAATGGCTTTGGGTTAGCGCCAGTTGCAATAATCAGGGCCTTTGCTTCAAATAAGGTGCCGTCATCTAAAGTCGCCCTTTTTATTTTCCCTTGTAAGGCTATGCCTGATACTGCACCATGAACCGTCTCAAGGCCAAAGTTTTTTGCCTGCTTTTCCATTTTCAGGGAAAGGTCAGACCCTGAAATCCCCCCATCAAAACCGGGATAGTTTTCAACCCAGTCAGTCGTCATGACCTGGCCTCCGGGCATTGCCTTTTCAATTAAGAGACTTTTAAGTTTTGCCCTTGATGTGTAAAGCCCTGCAGTGAGGCCGGCAGGGCCTCCACCAATGATTATTACGTCGAAAAGCATCAGGAGAGCAATGAATCGAGTTTTGTCTTAAGCTGCCCTTTGGGCACAGCTCCAACTATCTGATCCACCTGCTTGCCGTCTTTGAAAAACATAAGGGTTGGTATCCCCATCACTCTATACCGCCCGGCAAGGTCAGGACTCTCATCAGTATTAACTTTTACAAACTTAGCCCTTCCGGCGTATTCCTTTGCCAGTTCCTCAACAACAGGGGCAACCATCCTGCATGGACCGCACCATGTAGCCCAGAAGTCTACCATTATAAGCCCCTTCTGCTGCGTAACCTCCTTATCCCAGGTATCTGCCGTCACATTTGTAATTTCTTCAGCCATTAAAACATCCTCCTCTGGATTGAATTCTTGGAATTTTAGAAATTATATTTACTGAGAGAAGACTTTGTCAATAATATAGATTCTGCATGTAAACCTTTTCTGCTCCCCATGCAACTAATCTTACGGAAGGAGTTGGAAGCCATGAAAATGCAAAGCGAGCGCTACCCCTCCCCAAGGGGTGGGGTTAGCGAGCGAATATGAAAAAGAAATATTCCGTACATTTCGAAGATTCCCCGTCCCGATACTTCGGGACTGCGGGGAGCTTCAAAATATATCCAAGTTCAGGGTAAATTATGAAACTTTCAATCACAGTGAAACCAAGATCATGCCATGAAAAGATAGAGAGAACTGCCAATGGCTATGTAGCTTATGTTAAAGAACAACCTATAGAAAATAAAGCAAACAGGGCATTAATAAAATTACTCTCCGAATATTTTGGTGTTCCAAAATCTCATATTACAATTTTGTCAGGCATGAAGTCAAAACAAAAAATCGTTGAGATAAAAAACATTTCAGATCTTTAAACCTTTTTCTCTTTTACCTGTCTAAATAAGCAGAAAAACAGATGGAAGAAGATATAAATCTTATTGAGAAATATCTCGCTGGAGACGCTGAGGCCATAGAGGAGCTTGTGATGAAATATCAGAGACATATTTATGCCTTTCTTTACAGGATGACAAACGATATGGAAGGGGCAAAGGATTTGACTCAGAAGACATTTCTGAAAGCTATAAAGGGCATCAATGGTTTCAGGAGGGAGGCCTCATTCAAGACCTGGCTATATCAGATAGCTATGAACACAGGCCTCAATCACATCACGCAAAAAAGACATGAAGAGGTAGAGCTTGAAGAGTCAATTATGGACCCTGAACTTGATTCAGGACAGACAGGGGCCCTATCAGCAATTATAGAGAAGGAAAAGAGGAATCGTATCAAAAAAGGCATAGAAGAACTGCCAGAAAGGCAGAGACTTGCAATAGTTCTCAGGGTATATGATGGCCTTAGCTGTAGTGAGACAGCCAGGGTCATGGGATGCTCCGAGGGGGCTGTAAAGGCACATTACCACAATGGAGTGAAGAGATTAAGGGAGGTTTGTAAAGGAGAAGGGTTATGAGATCAAGTCATGACAGGATAAAGGAGATGTTCCCTGAATATCTTAAAGGCGCTCTCCCTGAAGAGGTGAGGGAGGATATCGAAGCCCATTTAAAGTGTTGTGAGGAGTGCAGCGGTGAGTTTTTTCTTATCACCGAGCTTGTCAAAGTTGATGTGCCTGATCCAGGAGACCTTTTCTGGAAGACTCTCCCTCAGAGGGTGAGAAGGGCTGTTGAGAAAGAAGAGGCTAATCTTTACAAGGATTCCCAGAAGGGCAAATCGAAGATTCGTACCGAAAGGCTTTTTGGGGTGCCCCTTTCGATAAAGTCGTTATTATTTAAACCACTGCCAGTTGCGGTAACCATTATAGTTCTGGTTTTCCTGATATTTGCATACTCCAAGAAGAAGGAAATTCCGGAATTAGACCCATTTCTCAAAGACCCCCTTACAGCATCCGTTTTAGATTATAGTGACATAACCGAAAAAGATATCCTCCTGATTACAGAGCGGCTAACAGATGATGGGTTATATCTGGATCAGGAGAATTTCATGGAATATTCCTACTACAGTGAATTTGCTTCTTTGAGCTCAAAGGAGATGGAGAGCCTCTATGAGGTATTGGGAAAACAACAGAATAAAGGAGGTTAATATGGGAAGGCATATCTTTAAGATTTTGTTGTTACTCTTTTTGGTCTTCGGTTTTTCTCTAAATGGTATGGCTGAACCACCGGAGGACATTGAAAAGCCACCGTCTAAGGAACAGATGGAGAAGGTGAGGAGGAGGATCGCGACATTGAAGATGTGGCGGCTGACTCAGGCCATCGACCTCGATGAGAAGACCTCAGCCCAGCTCTTCCCTCTACTCAATAAGTACGACAAAAAGAGGGTTGAGATAAAAAACGCCATGAGAGATGACATGAAACAATTGAGGGAGGCCCTGAAGGAGAAGCGTGAAGGGAATCTGAAGAATATCCTCGATAGGCTTGAGCAGAATCGTAAGGCCCTTCAGGGCATTAACGACGAAGAGAAGGTGGAGCTTAAAAAGATCCTCACGATTGAACAGCAGGCAAGGTTTATAATCTTCCAGCAAAAATTCCATAAGGAGATTAGAAAAATCATTGCAGAGGCAAAGCAGAGAAGGGCTGAAAGATTTAGAGAGGACAGGCCCGAGAGAGCGCTGCCACCAGAGAGGCCGTCGATTCCTGAAAGATAAAGAGGTATTTCTATGAAAAAGATATTAATTCTTTTACTGGCCGTAACCTTCTCATACACAACCTATTCATTCGCTAAAGAGAGGGATAAGATTGAGGAACTCAGGAGAGAGATTACCCTTTTAAACCTCATCAACGGGCTGAACCTCACCGACTCTCAGTCTGAAGAGATCCTGAAATATGTAAAGGAGGCGAAGGCTATCAGGGATTCTACAGAGAGGGAATACGACCTAATGAAGGGACGGCTTAATGCTGCCTTCGCTGAACTCAGAGATAGTCTCTACGATAAAAATACAAGACCAACACAGGAGGTTGAAAGGCAGGCAGCGGAGTTAAACCGCAGGGTGAAAGAAAAGAAAGAAGAAACATTGAGACAATTAAGGGAGATCGAGGGAAAGACAAGGTCTGTCCTCACACCAGGGCAGATAGAGATAGTCCAGAGCTTCAGGCCCTGCCTGATCCCTCCAAAGGACCTTAACAATCCTGTGCGGGCAGGGCAGGCCTTTGATTCGTCTCCTGCAGAAAGGCTTCTTGAGCGAATACGGTCAATACCGGAAAAGAGATATGCAACTGCAAAATACAGAATTGCGGATGAATACATTAAAAGGTTGGAATCACATATAGGTGGAATGGCGGAATCAGAAAAAGATGCAAAGATTGCAGTCCTTTTAGAGACCCTTTATAAGGCCCGAAAGATGTCTGATGAGGAGTTTGCCCTTAATAAAAGAGAGTTGGCTCTGCAGATAAATCCTAAAAAGGAAAGAGCTGAGCTTAAAAAGAGATTTTACTTGGAAAGATCAAGAAAGGGCATTGGGCCTGTTGGAAGATTCTTGCTTGACGAGAAGGCTATTACTATCCTTGAAAAAAGGCTTGAGGCATCAAAAGGTCAGGGTTCGACAGGGAATATGGGCCTTTCAGATATCGATGAAGACAGCAAGGGCAGGACCTGTGCTCTCAGATATAAGTAAAGAAGTTCGGAGTAATCAGTTCGTAGTTAGGAGAAAAAGCAAATACTCCGAACCCATAACCTTATTTAAAAAGGGAGGGTGATAAGATGCTAATCACGGAAAAGACAACGAGGAGGGAATTCCTGGAGGGTGCGGTGAAATTCGGCATCTGTCTTGGAACCGCATCATATGTCTGGGATTTGATAAAACCTGATATATCTATAGCATCTTCGGGTTATAAAGAGGTTCAGTGGTATAGACGTATTGAGGGTGATAAAGTGCAGTGTGATATATGCCCGAAGAACTGTCTACTTGAAGATGGTCAGACCTGTTTCTGCCGGACAAGGACAAACATTAATGGAAGACTTGTAACCAAGGCATGGAACAACCCGAGCGTTATTGAGATAGCAAAAATAGAATCAGCGCCTCTTTACCACTATGCCATCGGAAGCGAATTTCTTGCGATCGGTATATCAGGATGCAACCTGAGATGTTCGTACTGCCAGAACTTCAAAGCATCCCAGTATCGACCTGAAGAGACAAAGAACTATATGCTCAATAGCAGGGAAGCCGTTTCTACCGTTAAAAGAAAAACACTGAAGGGAATACTTTTTACATTTACGGAACCAATAGCATATCTCGAATATCTTATAGCAACTGCTGAAAGGGCAAAATCAAAGGGTTTAAAGATTGCTGTTGCGACATCGGCATATATAAATAAAAAAGCCTTGCAAGAGACTGCAGAAAATGTTGACGCCTTTACAGTTACCCTCAAGGGGTTCAGCAACGACTTCTACCGGAAGGTCTGTGATGCCGATATGACACCTGTGCTCAAGGCGATGGAGACCATAAAAGGCGAGGGCAAATGGCTTGAGGTGGCGAACCTCATTATACCTACAATTAATGATAACCCGGCAGAGATAAGGGATATGTCGGTATGGATAAGGAAGAACCTTGGAGCTGACACACCTCTTCATTTTACAAGGTTTTATCCTGCATATAAGATGAAGAACCTTAAAGAGACACCGATAACATCGCTGGAGGACGCAAGAAATATTGCTCTGGACGAAGGGCTTAGATATGTATATGTGACGAACATACCGGGACATCCTGGCGGAGATACATACTGCCCTAACTGTAGCGGTGCTGTTATAAACAGGAAGGGATTCGATGTGGTGAAAACAAACTTGAAATCAGACAGATGCAATTCCTGCGGAAAGGAGGTGGCAGGGTGGTTCTTTGCATAAGGATTTTCAAGCCCTTCGCTCCTGGCTGATGTCAAGGGTGTTTTTCATAATTACCTCATTTCTCACCTGTTATTATGCTATTATCTCAGTCTGATGGAGGCAAGAAGACTTTACACCCTCGGCACGAGCCGCCGTTCTGAAGAGGATTTCATTGAAATACTTAATTCCTATGGGATAGAGGCTGTCATTGATGTAAGGAGTTTTCCGGTGAGCAAACTCGAATATTTCCGGAAAGAAAATCTTGAGAGTCTCCTCAAAAATAATGGCCTGGAGTATTATCATTTAGGCAAAGAATTGGGAGGATTCAGAAAGGGCGGCTATCAGGCATATACACTCACAGAAGATTTTGCAAAAGGAACAATCCTCTTAGAGACGATTGCCACAACAAAGGTCTCAGCAGTAATATGCGCCGAGCGATTTCCATGGAAGTGTCACAGGCGATATATTGCGAGGGCAATGCATAAAAAGGGATGGGAGATAATACATATCATTGATAAAGGTAAGATATGGGTGCCGAAACCCTGAGCCCTGCGAAGGGTCTCATTGTAAAGACTACATCAAGTC